>JAUWKW010000032.1 GCA_030614035.1 Chromatiales bacterium
GACTGGTATAACACCGGCCGCAGCAGTTCCACGGTATCCGCCACAATATGGCCAAGCGTGATTATTATGAGGTCCTTGGCGCCGAAAAGGGCGCCACAGAGGAGGATCTGAAAAAATCCTTTCGCCGCCTGGCGATGAAATATCATCCGGATCGCAATCCGGACGATGCCGATGCGGAGCATAAGTTCAAGGAGGCCAAAGAAGCCTACGAGGGCCTTGCCGACGCGGGCAAGCGTGCTACCTACGATCAGTTCGGACATGCCGGCCTGGACGCAACAGCCGGTTCGGGCGGAGCTGGTTTCGGCGCTGGTGCAGCATTCAGCGATATATTTGGCGACGTATTCGGCGACATCTTCGGTGGAGGGCGCCGCAGTCGGACCAGCGTCTATCGAGGCGCGGATCTGCGTTACGAATTGCGCCTCGATCTCGAGCAGGCGGTGCTTGGCGAATCGACCAATATTACCTTTCCGACTCAGGTGGCCTGTGATACTTGCCACGGCAGTGGCGCAAAACCGGGGACATCATCAAAAGAATGCGGAACCTGCGGTGGAGCGGGACAGGTTCGTATGCAGCAGGGCTTTTTCTCTGTGCAACAGACCTGCCCAACCTGCAGAGGAGCCGGCACGGTCATCGCGGATCCGTGCGGCAACTGCCGTGGGATTGGCAGGGTGCAGCAGAAAAAGACACTTGCGGTTAAAGTGCCGGCAGGCGTGGATAATGGCGATCGAATAAGGCTGACGGGTGAGGGCGAGGCAGGTCAGAATGGTGGTCCATCCGGCGATCTCTATGTCGAGATTAGTGTCAACTCCCACCCAATCTTCGAACGGGATGGCGCCGATCTTCGCTGTGAGGTACCGATTAATTTTTCCGTTGCAGCGCTGGGTGGCAACGTTCCGGTGCCAACGCTACAAGGCGAAGTGAGTCTGAAGATCCCTGCTGAAACGCAGTCCGGACGAGTTTTTCGATTGCGAGGCAAGGGAGTTCGCCCGGTTCGGGGAGGTATGCAGGGCGATTTGTATTGCCTTGTCGAGGTGGAAACCCCGGTCAAAATGACGACGAAGCAGAAAAAGTTATTGCGTTCTTTCACCGAGGCCATTGAGGCAGGCGGTGATCGGCACCGGCCGCGAAACCAATCCTGGCACGCAAGTGTCCGGTCATTTTTCGATAAAATCGGCTCATAGTTAGAGGCTTGGGAATAGATATGCTGCGTATTGCCGTACTCGGTGCAACCGGCCGCATGGGCATTAATGTCACGAGGGCCGTGGCCTCCAGCGACGATGCCGCGGTGAGCGGCGCATTGGTGGAACCCGGCCATGACCTGATCGGCGCGGATGTCGCCGAGGTGGCGGGCCTCGCACCAATCGGGGTCACGGTCGTTGATGACCCGCAGCAGGCGGTCCGCGACGCTGACGTCGCGATTGATTTCACACTACCCGATGCCGCGATCATCAATTTGGATGCCTGCGTGAAGCAGGGCTGCAGCATCGTTATGGGGACGACCGGGCTCAATGATGCTCAGCAGCAGGCACTGCGCCAGGCTGGCCAGACTATCGGTGTGGTGTATGGGCGCAATATGAGCGTAGGCGTCAACGTGTTTACCGAACTGGCCCGCCGGGCTGCACGGCTGCTGGGGCCGGACTGGGAAGTCGAGATCAGCGAGGCGCATCATCGTTTCAAGGTCGATGCACCTTCTGGAACCGCGTTACAGATTGGCGAAGCGATTGCTGCCGAGCGTGGCCAGAATCTGGACGATGTGGCTTGTTACCGGCGCCAGGGATCGACCGGGGCCAGGCCTCCCGAAGCGATTGGGTTTACCTCTGTGCGTGCGGGAACTCTGGTTGGCGAGCACACGGTTATGCTGGCCTCCGACACGGAATTGCTGCGTCTCGAGCACCGGGCGCTGGATCGCGCAACCTTTGCACAGGGCGCACTCCGGGCAGCCCGATGGTTGGTGCAGCAACCGGCCGGAATCTACGGTATGGCAGATGTTCTGGAACTTGGTGATTGACCTCGGCGAACCGATTATCTCGCCGGATGCCTGCGGTTAATGCCGGTTGGCAAGTCGATAGATTAGTCTGGGGGCGTCGTTTACAATACCGCGGGTCCCAACAATGAGCTTAAAACATACGGGAGGGGCCTGGTCCGGGCCTCTCCCGTTTTCATATCTCACAATCGAATTGTGCGAGAGGTACTGGGTGAGCGAACCGGCACTGCTGGCTCTTGAAGACGGCACAGTGTTTGAAGGAATTTCGGTCGGCGCCGAAGGCAGAACCATTGGTGAGGTGGTGTTCAACACCGCCATGACCGGTTACCAGGAAATCCTGACGGATCCATCGTATTGCCGTCAGATCATTACGCTGACTTATCCTCATATTGGTAACACGGCCACCAACAGCGACGATCTGGAAAGCACGAAAATCTATGCGGCTGGCCTGGTTATTCGCGATCTTCCCGCGGTCTCTAGCAGCTGGCGGGCGGACATTGGGTTTTCGGAGTTCTTGCAGCGCGGCGGTCTGGTTACCATCGCGGAGATCGATACCCGGAAACTAACCCGAATACTGCGCGAAAAAGGCGCGCTGTCCGGCTGTATCGTGACCGGCGATATCGATCCGACGGAGGCTGTGGATCACGCCAAGCGTTTCCCGGGATTGGCCGGAATGGATGTGGCTAAGGTCGTCACTGCGCAGCGGACCTATCAATGGAGCCTTGGGCGTCAATGGCCCCATCCAAGCCCCGTAATCGGCAAAAGGCTGGACGAATTCCATGTCGTCGCGTTCGACTTCGGAATCAAACGAAACATTCTGCGTTTATTTGCAGATCACGACTGTCGCATCACGGTAGTGCCTGCGCAAACCAGTTCCGCCGATGTTCTGGCAATGTCACCCGACGGTGTATTTCTATCGAATGGCCCCGGCGATCCCGAGCCGTGCGTTTACGCAATTGACGCAATCAAATCGATTCTGCAATCGGGTATGCCGGTGTTTGGGATTTGCCTTGGTCACCAATTGCTCGCACTGGCCAGTGGCGCACGCACCGTCAAGATGAAATTTGGCCACCACGGTGCCAACCATCCGGTTGTAAACGTTGATACCGGAGAAGTCATCATCACCAGCCAAAACCACGGATTCGCCGTCGACGAGGGATCGCTGCCCGGTAATCTGCGGCCCACGCACCGTTCGCTTTTCGATGATTCACTGCAAGGGGTGGAGCGAACCGATTGCGCCGCAATCGGTTTTCAGGGGCACCCCGAGGCGCGCCCCGGGCCGCACGATGTCATGCCAATGTTCAGCCAATTCATTGAGATGATGAGGGAACGAAGAAGTGGTTAGAGCGGATCCTTATCCGGTGGCCGTTTTAATGAATGCGCTGATATCCGGACTCTGATGCCCAAGCGTACCGACATAAGTACGGTAATGATCATCGGTGCTGGTCCGATTGTCATTGGCCAGGCCTGCGAGTTTGATTATTCGGGTGCGCAGGCCTGCAAGGCCCTCAAAGAGGAAGGCTATCGGGTCGTGCTGATCAATTCGAACCCGGCTACGATCATGACGGATCCGGACACCGCAGACTCAGTCTACATTGAACCGGTTAACTGGCAGGCCTGCGCAAAAATAATCGAGAGAGAAAAGCCCAATGCCCTGTTACCCACCATGGGCGGGCAGACTGCGCTTAACTGCGCGCTTGACCTCGTCCGCGAAGGGGTGTTAGCCGCGCACAACGTGGAATTAATCGGTGCTTCCCGGGAGGCGATCGATACCGCCGAGGACCGGGAAAAGTTCCGCGCTGCCATGCAGGACATCGGTTTGGAAGTCCCCGATGCGGTTATCGCGCATGACTTGGAACAAGCCTTGGAGGTTCAGAAACAGATCGGGTTTCCAACGATCATCCGGCCTTCGTTCACGCTCGGCGGCTCCGGTGGCGGCATTGCATATAACCGCGAAGAATTCGAAACGATCGTGGCGCGGGGCCTGGAGCTATCGCCAACGACCGAGGTACTGCTGGAAGAATCGGTACTGGGTTGGAAAGAATTCGAAATGGAGGTGGTGCGCGACTGCGACGACAACTGCATCATCGTGTGTTCAATCGAAAACGTTGACCCCATGGGGGTCCATACTGGTGATTCGATCACGGTGGCCCCGGCCCAGACGCTGACCGACAAGGAATATCAGCGCCTGAGAGACGCATCGATCGCGGTACTGCGGCGAGTCGGAGTCGAGACCGGTGGTTCAAACGTGCAGTTTGCAGTGAACCCGGTTGATGGCCGCATGCTGCTGATCGAGATGAATCCGCGTGTGTCCCGCTCCTCGGCCCTAGCGTCGAAAGCAACCGGATTTCCGATCGCCAAGGTCGCTGCGAAACTCGCAGTCGGATACACCCTGGATGAATTGCGTAACGAAATTACCGGAGGTGCGACGCCCGCATCCTTCGAACCGACGATCGATTACGTGGTCACGAAGGTGCCACGCTTCACGTTCGAAAAGTTCCCGGATGCGAACGACCGACTCACGACCCAAATGAAATCGGTGGGCGAGGTCATGGCAATAGGCCGAACCTTTCAGGAATCGCTGCAAAAGGCGCTGCGGAGTCTCGAGACGGGGGTCGACGGTTTGGTCGAACAGGGTGAGCACGCGGCCCGTACCGAAGAGGAATTGGATACGTTGCGCGAGGAGTTGCGGATGCCGGGTCCAAACCGGCTTTGGCATGTTGCAGATGCATTTCGCGCCGGCCTTCAATTGTCGGAAATTACGGAACTGAGCCGAATTGATCCGTGGTTTTTGGCGCAGATCGAGGATTTGGTGCAGACGGAAGACGAGGTACGCAAGCTCAAGCTGGAGGCGCTGAAACCGGAAACGTTACGTCGGTTGAAGCGCAAAGGATTCGCCGACAGTCGGATAGCAAGCCTGGTTGATGCTCCGGAAGCATTCGTTCGTGACCACAGGTTGAAGGCGGGAATTACTCCGGTGTTTAAGCGTGTTGACACTTGCGCAGCCGAGTTTGCAACGACGACTGCGTACCTTTACTCGACTTACGAAGAAGAATGCGAAGCAGATCCAAGCGAGCGCAAAAAGATCATGATTTTGGGAGGCGGTCCCAACCGAATTGGTCAGGGCATAGAATTTGACTATTGCTGTGTACATGCTGCGCTCGCGGCCCGGGAAGCCGGCTTCGAAACGATAATGGTCAACTGCAATCCTGAGACGGTATCAACCGACTACGATACCTCCGATCGACTGTACTTTGAGCCGGTGACCTTCGAAGACGTTATGGCGATTGTCGATCGCGAGCGGCCATTCGGCATCATCGTCCAGTACGGTGGGCAAACACCGTTGAAGTTAGCTCGGGCGCTGGAGAAGGCAGGTGCACCTATCATCGGCACCAGCCCCGATTCGATTGACCTTGCCGAAGACCGGGAGCGTTTCCAGAGTCTGGTGAGCAAGTTGAAGCTTAAACAACCGCCGAATGCCACCGCCCGGAACGCGGACGAAGCGGTTACGCTCGCCGCGGATGTTGGTTTCCCACTTGTTGTGCGACCTTCGTATGTACTTGGCGGGAGAGCCATGGATGTCGTCTATAACGAGGATGAGCTACGCACATACATGCGCGAAGCCGTTGAAGTATCCAACGATAGCCCGGTTTTACTGGATCGATTCCTGGATTTTTCTGTCGAGGTTGACGTTGACATTGTTTGCGACGGGGAGGACGTTTTAATCGGCGGGATACTGGAACATATCGAGCAGGCTGGCGTCCATTCGGGCGATTCAGGGTGTTCGCTGCCGCCAGCCACGTTGTCGGCGGATGCTCAAGCTGAGATGGCCGATCAGGTTCGCAAGCTTGCTGAGGCATTGAACGTGGTTGGACTGATGAACACACAGTTCGCAATCCAGGGAGGTGTGATTTACCTGTTGGAGGTGAATCCACGGGCATCGAGAACTGTTCCGTTTGTGTCCAAAGCAACCGGCATACCGCTCGCTAAGATCGGCGCCAAGGCGATGGCGGGTGTCAGTTTAAAAGAGCAGGGTGTCAAACAGTCTAAAGTCCCCGCATATTACTCAGTTAAGGAATCGGTGTTTCCGTTCGCGAAATTTCCCGATGCGGATCCGATACTGGGTCCTGAGATGCGCAGTACTGGCGAAGTCATGGGCACGGGGAGGTCATTCGGTGAGGCTTATGCCAAGGCCCAATTGGCCTCCGGCGTTGACTTACCGAAAAGTGGTACTGCTTTGCTGTCCGTTCGCGACCATGACAAACCAGAAGCAGTCAAGTTGGCCAAGATTCTGGTCAGCCGAGGGTTTAGCCTGGTAGCGACCGACGGTACTGCGGTGCACTTGGCGGAAAATAATGTGCCATGCCGCAGGGTGAACAAGGTCCGCGAGGGGCGGCCGCATATTGTCGATATGATCAAGAATAATGAGATTCACCTGATCGTAAATACGACCGAGGGAAAAAAAGCCATTCGCGAGTCTCATTCAATACGGGGTGCGGCTGTGAATCACAAGGTTACTTACTACACAACCCTGCCGGCCGCTATGGCGACCTGTATGGCTTTTGATTATGCCGAAGGGGGCGAGGTAAACAGGTTGCAGGATTTACACGACGAGGCCGGCAAGTGACAAAAGTTCCAATTACGGTCAATGGGGCGCAGAAGCTCAGAGATGAGTTTCAGCGTTTAAAAAAAGAGGATCGGCCGCGGATCGTGTCTGCGATCGCTGAAGCGCGCGCTCATGGCGATCTACGCGAAAATGCTGAATATCATGCTGCCAAGGAAGAACAGGGGTTTATCGAAGCTCGGATCAAGCAAATCGACGGCGTGCTTTCGAATGCCGAAATTATCGATGTCACGGCGTTGACTAAAACCGGTAAGGTTGTTTTCGGGGCCACAGTCGAACTCATCGATGAAGACAGTGGCAAGCAGGTGGCTTACCAGATCGTCGGTGAAGATGAAGCGGATATCGGCTCAGGAATGCTTTCATTTTCGTCGCCGATAGCACGCGCGTTAATCGGGCGTGAGGAGGGCGACGTCGTGGATGTGAAGACTCCGGGTGGCGACAGAAGCTACGAGATCGTTGAAGTCAGATACGGCTAATGCACGCCGACCGAATGCCGCCGTAGTGCCTACGGCAAAGTAATCCCCGGGTCTACCATCCGGGGGCGAAATAGTGAGGCCGTGTTGCCAACTCGCTGGATGATCTCTGCACCGGTGATTCGTGACAATTCATCAATTGTTTTATCCCGTAGATCCCGATTTCCGACGTGCACTTTAATTTTTATCAGTTCATGTCGAGTGAGACTGCTGTTTAGTTCAGCCACCAAACTGTCTGTGAGGCCGGAGTTACCAACCTGAACGACCGGCTTCATGTGATGAGCCAGGCGCCGCAGATGTTTTCGTTGCCGTTCTGTCAGTTGCATCGCCACTTATTATATAAGTACCCACGTGAGGGAGTGCTTACGACGGAGTTGGCAGCCCGATGACGCAACGCTCATCGAATTCGCGCTGGAAAAACCGCCAGAAGAGAGACCCCTACGTGCGGCGGGCCCAAACGGAAGGGTGGCGGAGCCGCGCAGTTTATAAGCTAGAGGAAATCCATGGCAAGGACGCGATACTGAAGCCGGGAGCAGTCGTTTTCGATCTGGGCGCCGCCCCTGGTGGCTGGAGCCAGTATGCAGTGACGATGGTGCAGCCTCATGGGCGAGTGATTGCCGTTGATCTACTTTCAATCGAGCCTTTAGCCGGCGTGGAATTCATCCAGGGCGATTTTTCTGAGCGCGCTGTTCTGGACCGTGTGCTGGGCCTGGTGGATGGCGCCGATGTTCACCTTGTAATGTCGGATATGGCCCCCAATATCAGTGGAAATCGGTCTGTGGACCAGCCCCGCTGCATGTACCTGGCAGAGCTGGCACTGGATTTTGCGGGGCGCGTGCTTGGCCCAAATGGACATTTTGTTACAAAGCTGTTCCAGGGCGCCGGATTCGAGGCGCTGGTGGCGGATGCACGGAAACGGTTTGGGGACGTGAGTATAAGGAAACCAAGGGCATCCCGCCGCGGCAGTCGTGAGACTTACCTTGTGGCGAGGAATTTTCGATTATAGTAGTGTCTAAACAGGGCAGTTGCGCCGAATGGGCGGCTGCTCGTCATCATAGAGGACACCCGTGAACGACCTGGCAAAAAACATCATTCTCTGGATAGTCATCGCTATCGTCTTGCTCACCGTTTTCCAGAGTTTCGGCACTCGGGCGCGGCAGGTCCAGACGATCGAGTATTCGACTTTCCTTGACCTCGTTGAAACGGGATCAGTTCGACGAGTCGAGTTTGAAGGCGAGAAAGTCAATGGCGAGAGACTGACCGGCGAGCAATTCATTACTTACAGTCCGGAAACGGATAATACGGTGCTTATTGGTTTCCTCAAGGAAAACGATGTTCAGTTCAGTGGTAGCGCTCCAAAAGGTCAAAACATTCTCGTCAGTCTTTTCATTAACTCATTCCCGGTACTTCTGCTGATCGCCGTATGGGTGTATTTCATGCGCCAGATGCAAGGCGGCGGCAGCGGGCGCGGTGCGTTATCTTTCGGCAAAAGCCGTGCCAGATTGCTTGGAGAGGATCAGGTCAGCATCACGTTCGCCGACGTTGCCGGGGTTGAAGAAGCGAAGGAAGAATTAGTCGAGATCGTCGAGTTCTTGATGGATCCGGCTAAATTTCAACGGCTGGGAGGCAAGATACCCAAAGGCGTGTTGCTGGTCGGTCTTCCGGGCACCGGCAAAACACTGTTGGCGCGCGCAATCGCCGGCGAGGCGAAAGTGCCCTTCTATACGATTTCTGGATCAGACTTCGTTGAGATGTTTGTCGGTGTTGGTGCATCGCGCGTGCGCGACATGTTCGAACAGGCCAAGAAATGTGCGCCGTGCATCATATTTATCGACGAGATTGATGCGGTCGGTCGGCATCGAGGTGCGGGCCTCGGTGGCGGGCATGATGAACGTGAACAGACCCTGAACCAGTTGCTCGTTGAAATGGATGGCTTCGAAGGTAATGAAGGGGTCATCGTGATTGCCGCAACCAACCGGCCCGATGTTCTCGATCCGGCGCTTTTGCGTCCGGGACGATTCGACCGGCAAGTTGTTGTGCCATTGCCGGACGTTCGCGGCCGCGAGCAAATTCTGAGGGTGCATATGCGTAAGGTGCCGGTGGACGACGATGTAAAGCCATCGATAATTGCTCGCGGATCGCCGGGATTCTCGGGGGCGGATTTGGCCAATCTGGTCAATGAGGCAGCCCTGTTCGCTGCACGTGCGAACAAGCGTACGGTTTGCATGGAGCATTTCGAAAAGGCGAAAGACAAGATTATGATGGGCACCGAGCGTCGCTCGATGGTCATGAGCGAAGATGAAAAAAGGTTAACGGCGTACCACGAAGCCGGGCATGCGATCGTGGGCCTGTCCGTGCCGGACCACGATCCTGTATATAAGGTCACCATCATTCCACGCGGTCGCGCACTTGGTGTAACGATGTTTTTGCCCGAAGACGATCGGTACAGTTACAGTAAGCGGAGATTGAACAGTCAAATCACCAGCCTTTTCGGCGGCAGGATCGCCGAGGAACTCGTATTCGGTGCGGAGGCCGTCACCACCGGTGCTGCGAACGACATCGAGCGGGCGACCGAATTGGCACGGAATATGGTGACCAAATGGGGTTTGTCGGAGCGACTCGGCCCGTTGACCTATACGGAAGAGGAGGGCGAGGTGTTTCTCGGTCGATCGGTAACGCAGCACAAGGTTGTTTCCGATGTCACCGTGCACGCTATCGATGAAGAAATCCGCAGGATTGTCGATTCAAACTACGATAACGCGAAGCAGATTTTGAAGGATGGGCTCGATAAACTTCACAAGATGGCTGATGCGCTGATGAAATTTGATACCATCGACGATAAACAGATCGCCGACATAATGGAGGGACGAGAGCCCCAACCGCCTGAAGACTGGACCGACAGCGATCCCACCGAACCGGCGGGTAGCAAGTCCGGTGTGGACAGCAAGCCCGATTCAGGG
>JAUWKW010000040.1 GCA_030614035.1 Chromatiales bacterium
TCGCCGTAGGCCTCGCCACCGCGGCCATCTGGCTGGCCCGAGGTGTTTCTATAGCGCGTCCGGGTGGGTCGGCGCCCGCCCGGTAGTGGTTGGATCGATTAAAAGCCCGGGTTATCGGTCAACGCAATCCAGTCGAGCGGGGCGCCGCCGCCGGCGGCATCCCGGGCGACATAGGTATAGACACCGCCGCTGTCAAGGGTAACCGGCATCGTCGGAATCACAATCTGGCTCCGATCACCGGCGACGGTCGCGGTGATTTCAAAATCCCCCGCCGGTAGCAAGGAGTACCCCGCATCGAACTGGAACACCACGTTCGGAACAGACGGCACAAAATCGTCAATCGATTCACCGGGCAACAGCACATAGATGTCGATGGACGCTTCGCTTGGCGCGCCATTAACGAAGCGGATTTTCGCCTGAAACCCGAGACCTCGACTGTCCTCCAGGAGCACCAACCCCTGCATCGGCACGGATGCATCGACCGACTCAAACGCCAGCAAGGTGTAATCGGTGCCGACGAGAAGTGGCACATCAATATCGATCCCGAAAATCGACTGCGTCGGCGTATCGACCGACTTGATGTTGTAGTTGGCCGACACGAGGTTGTTGTATGGGGTAACCGTCGGAAACGTCAGGCCAGAAATCAGCGGGTTGGCCAGATCGTCATCGAGAACGATATCAACTTCGTCGACGGCCGGATCGACAGCCGGCGCCAGGTGTATCGCCCTGAGGTTCGCCGTTGCCGCCACGTCGAGAATTTCGATCGGGTTGACAGTGTCGTGGATCACCAGCGAGCCCGGCCCCAGCCCCATGCGGGTGTTTTCGACGAGTGCCAGCACCAAATCAAGACCCTCCGCCGTGAAGATCAGCGTGCCGGTATCGTGCACGACCGTGCTCGGATCGCCGCTAACGGTAACGCGGATCTGGTAATCGCCGGACGGCATTTCCACCGGCTCTGTAAACTCGAGAAACGCGACCCCGCCCAGTGGGGCCGACGCCGTAAGATCAGCGCCCGGAGTTGTCACGTAGACATCGTAGCTCGGAGCCCCTGGCGCCAGATTCACCGCCTGGACTCGGATATTGTCGGCACCGACCGGTTCGATGCTGCCCGGAATCAACATCTGCTTCACGCTGGAGTCGTTCAGCCGTCCAATCAACGCCAAGGTGTAACTTTCGTCCGCGAGCAATGGCACGTTGACGTCGTCAAGCAGCGTCACCGTCACGCCAACCACCTGGGTCAGTACCGTCAGGGAATAGTCCCTGGCATGCAGGCTGAAGCGGTTCGAACCCTGCCTGAAATCGAAGTTGCCCAGATTCAGCGCCTGATTGAAAGTGAAGGACGCGACGCTGGTGTCGGGGACGGCATTCAGGATCTGAATATCCGCAACTACGGGGTCGTCACCGCCGCAGCCGGCCACCAGCAAGACCAGGACCGGCGTCAGAAAAATCCTTTTCAGAAAGACTCGCATCGATGGCTCCACAATTCCCGCCTCCGGCCAGTGCGATGTCATTCGGTAGATGGCCCGGGGCACAGGGCCGCACAGTATGACCGGTTTCACGGTCCGGTTCAGTTGTGGTGAAGCCGCAAGGCGGACAGGTGGCCCAAAGGCCAACCGGGTCCGGGTGATTAAAAGTCGCGGGCCGTGATGGAATCGCGGATCGCGACCAGCGGCGCCTGATCGTCGAATACGATGCGGTCGGCCTGCCGCGACACCCCCAGCGCCTGCCACAGTCCGTCTATGTCGGCAGGGTAAGGCGCCGCGCGCATGTCGTCGTAGAGCTCAGTCAGCACCGTCACACCGGTTGCTGCATCGGCGACCGCCAACACCGTACGCAACTCCGCCGACTGTGTAATGTTATAGCCGGACGAGACAATTGCCCGCAGCCCGTCGCGCAGGCTGAATTCGCCATCGGTTTGTTGCCGGATCCGGACGTCCGCCAGCAGACAAAACAAGGCGCCGCCCCAATACGTCCGGCCCCAGGTCGGCGTGTAATCCAGCCCGCGATCGCCACTTTTTGGCAGGCCTTGCGGCATACCCCCCATGAATTCATCCCAGGCCAGGCTCGGCGTCAGTGCGCCAGCGTTGGCCCGAGCAATGGTTTCGACATACACGGACAAACCTTCTTCGATCCAATGATGCCGACGCGGCACGCTCGGAAACGCGAAGTGAATCAATTCATGTATCAGGATCCAGTCGTCGTCGAGTTGAGCTTGCGTGCTGTTGACTCCGATCGTGATGTTAACGACGGCGCCAACTGTGCCGAACGCGCGACCGTTGTACACGCCACTGCCGCGCCGACCGCGGATTGCGACGTGAGCCTCGCCTACCGGGAACCGCCCATAATAGCTACCGACGATCTGCGCAGAACGCTGCACCCAGTCCTGAAGCGCGTCACGTCCGATGTCAAATGGTTCGTCCTCGATCAACAGGTGCACAGACGCGCCTGGCAGTTCCAGCGTAACGACTTCAGGCTGAGCACGGGCCGGCGAAGCGGCAACTGCACCAACGAGCCAGGCAAGCGTCAAAATCGTTCGTCGCAACACAAACATGAACAACTGTTACCGTCGCAAAAAGTTCAGCCGCGAGTTTCCAGCCCGTGCTGCTGCAGGCGCCAGACCAGCTGATCAAATCGATCCTGACCGAAAAAGGGCTCACCCTGGAATACCAGCAGCGGCACACCCCAATGCCCAGCCGCCTGTTGGGCTTGGTGGTTTGCCTCGATCAGCTGATCCAGCCGATCGCTGTCTGTTTCGATGCGCGCTTCGAGATCCGTAAACACCAGACCGGCCCGTTCCGCCGCCCGCTGCAGGTGATCGCCAGTATCCCAGCCGGTGGTCCCACCAAACAACAGGCGGCTAACCTGATCGATAAATTCCAGCGCCAGGCCCCGTTCCTGTGCCGCTGCTGCCAGCCGCATCAAACGTTCGATGCGCGGTTGCGCCTGGGAAAATCCTTTTAGCGCCCGGTCAAAGTCAACCGGGTCTGGGTCAGGTGAAGTAATGGTCATACCCAGATACTCAGCCGTGCGTCGCGTGTCGCCCAACATGTACCCGACGTAGAGCGGATTAAGACGTTTTAGCAGCTCCGGATCCCTGACGGCGAGCGGATAGACAACGCAGGCGTCGATATCAACGTCGTAACTTTCCCTGAACTCGAGCAACCGCGGCATCAGCAGGTAACTGTACGGGCTGCGGAAAGACCAGAACAGGTCGACGTGCAAGCTCATGTTGATCTCCCGACCCGGGCTTTATTGTTTGACGACTTTGCCGCCCTGCATGACAAAACGGACGTCCTCCAGCACCGTAACATTTTCCAACGGGTTACCCGCGACGGCGATGATGTCAGCGAAGTATCCCGGAGCGATCGTACCAATGTCTTCGTCCCAGCCGAGGAGCTCAGCAGCATTGACGGTCGCCGCCTGAATTGCCTCCATCGGACTCATGCCGTACTCGACCATGTAGGCGAATTGTTTTGCGTTGGTACCGTGAGGAAAAATCGCCGCGTCGCTGCACGATAACAAAACCCCGCTATGACAGCGGAGGTCGAAGCTTCCTCGACCATTGACCGCACTCGGACGGGTGCTGTACGCACCCGTCCGATGCTTGGTTTAATCCGTTTTTACGAAGCCTGGCTTACGACCCGCCACGCAAGCGGCTGAACCAGTGCTCCATCTGTCGACCGGCCGCTTCGCGTCCTCCGAGCCCAAATGCCAGCGCGATGGCGACCGACACTGCGCCGAGTACGAACGAAAAACCGAGATTCACGATATCGTCCGCAATACCCATGGCACGAAGCCCCATCGCCAGAATCAGACCGACGATCGCGATGCGTGCAATATTCGCCAGAACTTCGGCATTCTGCCCGCTGGTTCGGATAATCCCCTTGTGCGCGATACTGGCCAGCCACCAGCCAACAACGAGGATCGCGCTGCCGAGCAGAACCTGGGCAGCGAATTCGATCAGTGTTGTGACCAGTTCGCCAACCTGCGCAAAGCCCAACTGACTGGATGCCTCGACGATCGCAAATAACACCACGAAAATGGTGACGAGCGTTCCAGCAAGGTCCGATAACTTGAACCCGCCGGCCGAGATCTGCTCCATGCCAAGCCGTTGCGGTAACTCGTCGACCCCTAATCCGTGCAACAGGCTCGCCGAGAGGCCCGACAAGAATCGACCGAGAAAAAATGCGGCGGTCAGAATTACGATTGCCGCAAAAATGCCCGGTATCGCGGCCATGAACGTCGACAGCATGTCGGTGGCCGGTACGGAAATGGCATCGATCTGCAAGGTATTCAATGCCGCAATCAGGGCCGGCACGAACACGAAGACCGCAACGATTAAACCAATGACATTGGATGGCCGCACGTCCGACGGCAGGCCCAATTTCTCCGCCAGTCCGTCGAATCCGATCGCGGCCAGCAGATTAGCAACGAGCGCTTTCAGGATTTTCGCGACGAACCAGCCAACCAAACCGATGACGACTGCACCGATGAGATTCGGCATCATTCCAAGAATTTGATCGACCATATTCTGGACCGGATCCAGCAAGCCCTCGAGCTTCAGCGCGTCCAGAATCGCCGGCAGGAACAGCAGGATTATCAACCAGTACAGAATGGCCCCGGCGTTGGAACTGACCGGCTGCTCTTCGCCGGCACGGGCGATTGCCTGGTCCAGGCGCGTCGCGCTCAACGCCTTGACAGTCAGCGTCCTGACCACCCCGGCCACGATCCATGCCACCAGCGCTATCACTGCACCGCCGATGAGGTTAGGCGCGTAGTCGAAGAACTTCGTAACCAGTGCCTGCAGTGGGTCCGACACCTGGGCCAGGTTCAGCACACCGAAAAATGCCACCAACGCCAGCAGAATAACCAGCCAGTAGACACCAGAGCTGATCAGTGACTCGGCATTGACCTTTTCATCCGCGGTCGACTGAATCCGCTGGTCTAGTTTCAACAATCCCAGTAGCTTCGACGTCGCTGATCGCAGTAGTACGGCAATCACCCAGCCGATGATCAGGATGGCGAGTGCACTGAGCATGTTGGGCAAAGTGCCGGCCAGCGTGTCGGCTATTGAGGAAAAAATAGAACCGTTGTCCATGATGTCTCCCCTTAATAATAAAACTCCGCGTTCGAATGGCATGCAATCGGAGCCGGCCTGGTGCACCGGCGCAATACCGCACGAGCAGTAATTGCCCGATCAAATGACGGTTTGGTCCGACCATCAATAACAGGCGGGTATATGACAGGTGAACGAAAGTCGAAGACCCTCATGCGCGACAAACAGATCCCGGACAGTTCGCGACGAACAGTAGCACTGCGGCTCGGCGGTCTTGGGTCCCACGTGGCGTCGTTGCCGGCGTCACGGAGGAGGCGAGGACCCGTAGCTTTGCGTCTTCAGCTTTCGCTGAGTTTGCCTTTAGCTATCCTGCCATCGTTCATAGCATGTCTACCATGGCTGCGCAACAAGACAGCGATTGCCGACTTTTCGAACGACGCAGGTGATGTGTCATGGCCTGCCCACCTGGCCAAGACCGTCCGGGTCAGGCGTGAAGTATGGCCGCTCAGGGGAAAAAACTTTCGCCAGGTAATCGAGTATTTGCTCGCGCAGCGCGGGCGCCGGCTCAGGCATGCCCTGCTCTGCAACCATCCAGTCCAGGGTGTCCTCCCAGGCCTCACGGGTTAAACCCTGTTGCCGAACCAGCATCATTGAATGGCATCCGGAACACGACGCATAAGTCAGTTCGCGCCCTTCGCCGGGAGGCAGATCATCCCATGGCATGGTTTCTGCCTTCGTGCCATTGCGGCCGATGCAAACAATAACACTCAGCACAGCGAAGCCGGCTTTGGCAGCGTTCATCCGCTTACTCGAACCGCAATCCGGTGCATGGAGTTGTTCAAATAACCTTTCGGGTTCCAGTCAATTGCAAATGGCTGCATTCGCCCCAACTCGTCGACAGCACGCGACCACAACTCGTAATAGCCTGGTACCGGAAACGCGAGTGCGGCGCGCCATTGTTGCCACGAGTATTTGTTGGCCGGCGGTTCCAGCATTGCTCGCTGCCAGGTCGCGCCAAAATCCATTGAAATGTCGACGGCTTGCACGGCAGCTTCTCCTGCCCATGCGTGTCCCCGGATTACCAGGTCGCTATTGCCATCCGACAGTTCAATGCCATTGCGTGGATAAGTGATCATCGACTTGACCGGCATCGACTCAATGATCTGGAAATCCTGTTCGGGCACATCTTGACCCCGGGCAACCGGGTAACGTGGCACCCGGTACGACGTGCCGCCCATTTTGGCGCCGTCGTGAACTACCTTGCGCACCCATATCCGGTTCAGCCACTTCTGCGAACACGAACCGGGCCATCCGGGAGCCACGACACGCAGGGGCGCTCCGTTCATCGGGTGGATCGGACCTCCGTTCATCGCGAACGCGACCAGAGTGTGCGGGTCCATTGCCTTGCGGATTGGAATACCCCGTGAAATTGCTTGTTTGTCTACCTGCCCGGACAGATGTGTGTCGGCACCGTAATGCCCGGTATAGACAGCGCTGTCCTTAATGCCGGCCGCACGCAACAGGTCACGATAACGCACCCCGGTCCATTCCGAGTTGCCGATCGCACCGACGGTCCACTGATTTCCGCGTGCCGGTGGATTGAATGCTGCCCGGCCATTGCCGCCGCATTCCAGTTGCAACGCGTAAGTGACGACGTCGAAATCTTTCTGCAGGTCCGCAATGCTCAAAGTTAGCGGCTGGTCCACTTCTCCATCGATGATCAGCCGCCAGTCTGACGCGTTGGTGGCACCGGGGGGCAAGCCGTTGTTGCGAATAAAATGACGGTCGACCGGCGTGATGCGGTCGTCCAGCAAATGCGCCGGCGTCTCGGCATTCAGGGGCCGGTCGTTCAGAATCTTGAGACCGTCTTTGCCGGTGATCACAAAAGGTTCCGCGGTGTCGGCCAGCGCTGCAGGAATCAGACCGCCCGGCATCGTTCGCCAAAACGGTATGCTCGACCCCAGCAGCACACTGATCGCGGCGCGCCCGGCACGCTGCAGAAATCCACGCCGGCTTGCATCGACACGACGTCCGAAGATCGACGCGTCGGCTCGCTCCGGATCCGCTGCATACAGCTCGGCTAAGCCGCGTTCGACTCGCTGACTCGACATGGTTATCCCTCGATTTGTGCGTCAGAATCCACCTGGGCCGGGCAAAAGCATAGCAGCGGATCGCGATCGTGAGTGAACTCGACAGTGGCATTCAATTGGCTGCCAGCCTGAGCCGGCACGCAGGAATTGCCGGGGTATGGTTAATCGTGGCCTGCGGACTGGCGGCTTGCTCCGGCGAAGGCTCGCCCGACCAGACCCAGTCCGCGACGACAGCATTGCGTAGCTTTGCCTACAACTGCGCAAGCAACGGCTACATCGTTGCCGATTTCCGTCGCGGTGACGCTGTCATGTGGTTGTTCATGCACGACCAAACCGTGCAGCTGGACCCGGTCGAAGCCGCTTCGGGGGCCAAGTACCGCAAAGGCGAGATTACTTTCTGGAGCAAAGGGTCCGAGGCAATTCTGGAGGTTGCCGGCGCCACCGATAGCTGCACCGAGAATCGTCGCGCGTCGATTCTCGAAGATGCCAAGCTGCGCGGCGTCAGTTTCCGGGCGACTGGCAATGAACCCGGATGGGTAATGGAAATTGGGCCGGACGCGATCGTGCTGGAAACGAATTACGGCGCCAACCGCTACCGGTTTCCGCTGACGACTCCAGATGAGGATCAGTCAAACCGCATCACGACCTATCGTAGTGAGGCCGAAGGCAAAGTGCTTAAGTTGCGTCTGATCGGGGTGCGTTGCCAGGACACGATGAGCGACGATGTGTTTGCAACCAGCGTTGAATTCGAACTGGATGAAGCAGCCTACCGCGGCTGCGGTCAGCCCTTGTACTAGCTTAATAAAGAATTCGTCCGTCCAGGCGGCGGCGCGCGGGCCGGGCGCTGCAGCGCCTATGGGCCCGGGAAACGGGAGTCGGACTCCGCGGTTCCTGGCTTGGGGGTAGCCGCTGAATTCCACTGCGCCGGCTCTCACAACCGGCTCTGGGCATTCGAACCGCCATCCCAGACAGACGAAAGTGACTGTGTTCGGCGCGACATTCTGCCGTATTTGTCCGGACATTAAAAGTCCAGGCAGTCAGGGGCTTTCGTTGTCCATGTCGACCACCACCTTCCAACGCCCGTCGGGCGTCTTGCGCCAGACGAACAGGTACTTGCCCTCGACGGCAACCGGGTTGCCCTCCTCGTCGTCCCAGCTATTCCAGTACCTACCCCAGGTGTAGCCGAGTTCTCCGGAGCGGGCCACCACAGCCGCTTCCGGCTTCCAGGTCAGGTCGAGTTCGGGGTCGGCCAGCATCGCCGCGTAGATTTTGTCCCGGCCCGACAGCGGCGGCCGGCCGTCCATCAGTTGCTGCACATCCTCGGCCAGGTATTGCCGATATGCCTCGGGCGCTCCGTCGGTATACGCGGCTTCGGCGAAAGCCTGGTCGGTCTCCAGCAGCTGCCGTTGCTCGTGCTCAACATCGACAGACGGGGCGCACGCACCAAGCCACGTGCCCAGCGCCGCGACGATGCAATACGAGCCCCTATGCATCATTAGCCTCGTAGTCATGACTCGGCATCCAGTCGCCACGGCCCTCGGGCAGCAAATCCAGCAGATTCCACACCGGGGTGAACAGATCCATGGCGCGGTGGTGGCGCTCGACCAGGGATCCCTCGGTCGTGTAGCAATGCACGATGCTGCCGTCGCTGCCACAACAGAACGTGCTGAGCGCGGGCAGCTGGCGATCCGGCGCCAGCTCGACACCAAAATCGGCATTAAAACTATTGTCATAGCTGGACAACAGGCGGAGACGATCCCAGCCGCGGTCGCGGCCCCAGGCGCGCAGCTTGTCGAGCCGGGTTTTGGCAATCACGACGAACGAGGCCCGTTGTTCGACGTGCCTGACCACCGCATTGAAGCCGTCAGCCCACATGCTGCACATTGGGCAGGCTGCGTCGCTGTCGGGCGAAAACATCAGATGCTGCACGATTAGCGTGTCGCGTTCACCGGTAAACAGTGCCGAGAGGTGGGTGCCGAAATAGTGGTCCGGATCATTGTCCACCAGATCCTGCGGCCCCTCGCGAAAGCAGTAGTCCTTGTCTACCACCGGTCCCGGTGGTAGCTCACGGCGCAACTGTGCGACCTGCTCGCGCTGCTCGATCAGCGCGTTCTCGGCGGCCAGCAACGCGTCGCGTTTGGCCTGGTAATCATCGGC
>JAUWKW010000177.1 GCA_030614035.1 Chromatiales bacterium
AGTCGATAGGGACGCGCCAGGTACTTGTATGAATACAGCGTATCGAACGCATTCAGCACGACAAAGTTTGCATAGACGCTCCGCGTCTGCACCGGATCCAGGCTGGTCGGTGCTCCATTCATCGAATAACGGAATACTTTAATCTCCGATGCAGTAGTCGCCTCAGCAGTCGATCTATCGCTGCCGTCACAACCAGCTGAACAGGCAACCGCGAGTGCGACGATCAGCAATGACCGGCGCGTCGGGCCACCGATGTCAAAGCTGCTCTGTTGTGTTGGCGCCTGCATCGACATTCACGTTAAAGATTCCGGGTTTTCAGAAACGCCTGCTCCGAGATGGCGCTCCAGCGAGCTGCGCGCTGACGGTACCCGGAAAAAGACTCATAGATTTTCGCGACGTCCGGGTTCTCTACCACCATTTCGGCCAAAACCTCCTCGGTGTAGCGGCGCAGTTCGCGCAGAACGTCCGTTGGGAATGGCTGAATCTCAACGCCTTCATCCTTTTCCAGCACGGCCAGCGAGTTAGCGTTACGTGCGAAAAACTCCGCCATCATCTGGTCATTCAGCGCGCTGCAGGCCAGTTCCACTATGGACCGCAGGTCTCCAGGCAGGGTCACAAAGGCATCCTGGTTGACTATACATTCCAGCAAAGGGCCGGGCTCCTGCCAGCCCGGATAGTAGTAATACCGAGCTGCGTCCTGCAGACCCAATGCCATGTCGTTGTATGGGCCAACCCATTCCGCCGCGTCAATGCTGCCGGTTTGCAGCGCCGTAAAGATTTCCGAAGCCGGTAAGGTCACCGGAATTCCTCCGGCCCGTTTAAGCACCTCTCCGCCGATTCCAGGGATACGCATTTTCAAACCCTGTAAGTCCGCTACACTTCTAATTGGTTTCTTGAACCAGCCACCCATCTGCACACCCGTGTTGCCGGCGGGAAACGGAACCAGATTAAACTGCGGCCGCGCATATAGCTCACGATAAAGATCAAGGCCGCCCCCGTAATACATCCAGCCGTTCATTTCCATCACATTCATCCCGAACGGAATCGCCGTAAAAAACTGACTGGCCGGGGTTTTATTTTTCCAGTAGTAAGCGGCACCGTGACCAATTTCGGCTGTCCCCTGCGAAACCGCATCAAACACTTCGAATGCCGGCACGAGTTCGTTAGCTGCATAGACCTTGATGCGTAGCCGTCCAGCCGATGCCGCCTCAATGTTTTTTACCAGCTGATTCACACCTGAACCCATGCCGGGGAAATTCGGTGGCCAGGTCGTCACCATCTTCCATTCGAAATGTTGATCGGATGGCCCGGTACCGGTACTCGCCTGCTCCCTTGCGCAGGCGGCCAGGACCAATGCACTGGCGCCGGCCCCCGCAACTAATGCTCTTCGTTTCACAACCACCTCCGGCTAGCAAGGACCGCGCCATCTTAGTCTGCGCCACCACCGTTTCCAATTGCGTACCATCACCATTAGTGGCGCCGGAGCGTTTTGACCGGTGTGTGTCAGCTGAGTTCGATGAAGTTCCAAAGCGCCACCGGGCCCGGGCGACCGATGGGGTTTTGACTGCGGATGCCGGGTGAATGCGAAAAGCGCCTTAGCGACAACGTAGCGCCGGAGCATTTGCGCGGTGGCTATCGGCCGAGCTTTCAGCCACTGCAACGTTCGTGCAATATCCACCTTATCGGGTCATTTACCATCGCAGGTCAAACTTTGATTGGATTATTGCAGCGGGTTTCGTCGGCAAGCGTCACAGTTAACGAAAAGACGATCGCTTCTATCGACCAGGGCCTGCTGGTGCTGGTCGGCATCGAGCGCGAAGATACGGTCGCCCAAACTGAAAGGCTTGCTGAACGATTGTTAAATTATCGGGGGTTCGAAGATTCTGAGGGGCGCATGAACCTGGACGTGACCCAAGTCGGCGGCGGGGTGCTGTTGGTGCCACAGTTCACGTTGGTTGCCGACACCCGGAAAGGCAATCGTCCGAGCTTCTCATCGGCCGCCGACCCCGCGCATGGCAAAACGCTATTCGACGAACTGATTGCGCAGTTTAAAGGTCGCTGGAAAGATGTCGCTGCCGGACAGTTCGGGGCGAACATGGCCGTCCAACTGGTCAACCAGGGGCCGGTCACGTTCTGGTTGCAGGTACCCCCAAATGCCCGCCAGCATTAAGGTAGCGCAAGGTCCATACCTTTGGCCCGTCCGTGCCAATGACCGCCCCAGCACCGGCAGGACCGGGTTTTTGGCGTATCATACGCACTTGGACAATCGATATGGGCTAAACATAGGCCGGGGCCAAACCGGCGGTGACCCTGGAGTAACAGATGGGACTAGGCGGAATAAACCTCTGGCAATTGCTGATTATCCTTTTGATCGTCGTCGTAATCTTCGGCACCAAGAGGCTGCGCAGCATCGGCGGTGACCTTGGCGGAGCAGTAAAAGGATTCCGCAAAGCGATGGGCGATGTTGACGAAGACGATAACGAAAGCCAGCGCGAAAAACTAAACCAGCCGGACGCGGAATTTTCCGAGACCCACGACGAGGAATCGCAGCCGGACCGCAACCAGTCCACCTAACGCGAAATGTTCGACATCGGGTTCTGGGAGCTGATTTTTCTCTTCGGCCTGGGTCTGGTGATTCTTGGGCCAGAGCGCCTGCCCCGAGTTGCAGCACAACTAGGCAATTGGGCCGGCCAGGCGCGGCGGATGGCGAGATCACTGACATCCCAGATTCGCGACGAGCTCGATATTGACCTGAGGCGGCCATTCGACCCGCCATATACGAAGCAACGCAGCGGCCCCAAACGTCCAGGCAACGAACCGGACAAACCGGCCTGGCAAACGTCGGAGGGACTACGGCCCGGTGCAAGCTCAGCCGACAGCCCTGACGCTGACAAACCCACTCCGACCCCTGCGTCTGACAGCTCCGATAAAACCGACCCGGACGTCGCGCCATGACCGAGACCAACGGCACCCCCGATGCCGGCGACTCCGACGAGAATGATGAGCAACTCGAAGAAGGCACATTAATCTCGCACTTGATAGAGCTTCGCTCCCGGCTGCTGAAAGCCGGCCTGGCCGTGCTGGCTGTGTTTGTCTGTCTCGCGCCGTTCTCCGATTTCGTGTTCACGACGGTCGCCACGCCACTGATGCAGCAACTGCCAGAGGGCTCGACGATGATCGCGACGCAGGTCGCGTCCCCATTTCTGACGCCGTTCAAGTTGACTCTCTGCGTAGCGCTGTTTCTTGCGATGCCGGTTGTGATTTATCAGATCTGGGCGTTCGTGGCACCGGGACTGTATCGCAAGGAAAAGCGCTTCGGCATCCCGTTGCTGGTTTCGAGTGTCCTGCTGTTCTATCTGGGGGTTACGTTTGCCTACATAGCCGTCTTTCCACTGATGTTTGCGTTTTTTACAGCGGCAGCGCCGGAAGGCGTAGCGGTTATGACAGATATCTCTAGTTATCTGGATTTTGTACTGGTTATATTTTTCGCTTTCGGAATCGCCTTTGAAGTTCCTATTGCTACGGTCATGCTGGTCTGGGCCGGGTTGACCACACCAGAGAGTCTCGCGTCGAAGCGAGCTTACGTGTTCCTCGGTGCGTTCGTCGCCGGTATGTTGCTGACACCACCGGACGTGATATCACAAACATTGTTGGCTGTGCCGGTCTACCTGCTATTCGAGGCTGGCATCATCATGTCGCGCATGTTCGTAGCCGACAAACGTGACAACGAAAGCAATGACACGGAAGCCGCCTGACCGGCGACGTACCACAAGGGGCTAATAATATGCCGGACCAGCCGGTACCGCCGCAACTCACGTTCAAAGCCATAGTGTTGGGCATCGTTCTGGCGGTCGTGCTGGCGGGCGCCAACGCCTATCTCGGGTTGTTTGCCGGGATGACAGTGTCCGCGTCGATACCAGCCGCGGTTATCTCAATGGGAATACTGCGCCTGTTCCGCAATTCCAACATTCTCGAGAACAACATTGTGCAGACGGCTGCATCCGCCGGCGAATCGTTGGCGGCAGGGGTTATTTTCACGCTGCCGGCGCTGATCCTGATGGGCTACTGGAATGTGTTCGAATACTGGTGGGTTTGCGCGATCGCGGGACTGGGCGGACTACTGGGCGTGTTATTCACGATACCGTTGAGGCGATCGCT
>JAUWKW010000144.1 GCA_030614035.1 Chromatiales bacterium
TGTGCGACATAGTGCATTTGATCGAAGTCGCCGAAAACGAGACCGAATCCTGCGTATTCGGCAGCTTCACGCGCAAGCGCCGCCGCGTAAGCATTGACAGGCTCGGTACTGGTCAAAAAATCTGCCACCAGTGCGCCACGCGATGGCTGGGCGGTCTCCGATTGCTCCAGTCCGGGCTGGTTCGTTACGACGGCTATTCGTCCGGAGCGGCTGATACCCAGCCAGCTGCCGCCGGCACGAAGATCTCTGCCCCCCAGCACTGCTGGCGCATCGGGCCACCAGCCGGCGGGCTCTGCAGGGCGGTCATGAAACTCGTCCCGATTACCGGCAAACACCAGTCGGTAATCTGGATGGGCACCCCAGGCAACTGTTACGAGACACATGCGACGATTATAGAGGCGTCGTGCCCCGCGGATCCGGCAACGGTCAGCAGACGGCCATCAGGTTCGTCTAGCGCCGGCGCCAGATCGATGCAGCGGGCACCAGCGCTTCCAGCGGCTGGTCGCTGTCTGAATTGAACCAGGCCTCAATCAGCCGATAGGCAACAGATGCCGATGGTGGCAGCATCACCTCACGGTCGACGATCTGCTCGCGGGAAATCCAGCGGGCTTCGGCGAGTTCGGCATCGTTGAGGCGGATCGACTGAGTGTTGGCTTCAGCATGAAAGCCAATCATCAGCGCGGACGGAAACGGCCATGGCTGCGACGCCAGATATCGGCAGTCACCGACTGCGATATTGGTTTCCTCGGCGACCTCACGGCGCACGGCGTCTTCGAGGCTCTCGCCCGGTTCGACAAAGCCCGCGATCGTCGAAAACCGCCCTTCAGGCCAGCTGGGCTGGCGACCCAAAAGACAGAGCGCGCCATCGACAACTAGCACGATGATCGCCGGGTCCAGCCGCGGAAACGACCTCTGGGCGCACGTTTCATCGCCGCACCGCATGACAAACCCGCCCTCGATTGCCCGGTTGCGCGTGCCGCAGATACTGCAGTACGCGTGGCTTTGCTGCCAGTTCACCATAGCCCGGGCGTAGGCCAGCAGTCCGGCATCGGTCTCGTCGACCTGGCCGATTAACTTGCGTACTTCGACGAATTCCGCCTGCCCCGTTTTGGAAGGGTCAGCGTCGTCCGGTAATGCCAAAGCGAAAATAAATCGTTCATCAAGCTTGCCGAGAAAGATGGCATCTTCGGGGCCATCGGTATAGGCGCTCAGTTCGTTTATCCCGAGCAAAACCGCTCGCTGCTCGGTCACCAGGCAGCGCGACTGCCAGACTGGCAGAAACCGGGTGTTCGGATGGCAGTACGCCCTAGACAGATCGTCCGAATCTGCTCTCAGCTTGCCGTGTCGCTGAATCGGATTCCCGGAAAAAAAAGTTCGGATTGTCGTCACCTTCGATCCGCGGTCTGTTGGGAACATTTAGTGTGTTCAGCCTACACCTGTGCGGGACGATCCTTCAATTCGCAGAACGGGCAGCGCTCGTAATCGAGCGCATAGGAATCCTGCACATAAGGTCCTTCGCAAATTCCACAGCGCGCGAAATACAGTTCCTGTGCGACCGCTAGCGCTCGGTACAGCCCCCAAACGCGTTCGAAAGAAAACACCGGTTCCGGTTGTAACGCCTGGTAGACCTCGAATGCGTCGCAGACGCGCTGGCCAAGGGATACTGAACTGACGCCAACGGTCTTGACCGGGCCACGAGCTGCGAGGTCTATCGCGCCCGCGTAAAGCAACAGACAGGCGATGATGGTTGCCTCCGACTGCCTGCGCGACGAACTGACGAAACCGGTGATCTGTGTCGGCGATTTTCCCCTTTTTCGCCGGACCGTAATCCCGGGTCGGAGCTTGAAATAGGTCGAGTAAATTTTGCGGATCCGGTCTTCAGTAAAGCCCGTGCAGGTCCGGATGGTCCCTGTCCTGGCCTCGTGTCCGATCATGCGGATCGCAAGGTCGAACTTCGCCAGTTCGCCGGCATAGCGGTCATCTGTTACACGCACCGTGATTCTCCAGAATTGATTGGGTAAAGGGTCTCAGAGGCGATTTCTAGTCATAATATGCATTTTCTGGGCCGTATGACACATATATAGTATAATTCTTGATCAACGATCGGAGTATCCCAATGCAGCAAAAACCGCCCGATACACGTATCTACGGTGAGATCACCGAGCTAAATCGTGAATTTCTTCACTTGTTGGCGCATTTTGACCGGGCAGACCAGCACCCGGTATTCGGCCTGGACCCGCTACTGGCGAGGCGGCTGGCCTCGCTCGATGCGATGGAGCGCGAGGTGATAGCGTCTACTCCCTGCCTGCTGGCCGAGTTCCGGTCGCTGCCAGGGTCAGATGCAGCACCGGCGATAAGCGATGGAGCGCACCGTGATGATGGATGGTCGGCAGCCTGTCGGCGCGACATCGAGGTGTTTGTAGCTAGCCTGCTGACCTATTTGTGGCAGTCCACTCACGGACACCCCCTGTTAACGACCTTGTGCATCGGCCTGGACAAGGACGCATACAGGATGCTGTCCGAACTGAGTTTCTCGCGCATACGCCAGCATGCCGAACATGCAGCTACGCTGCTGCAGGCAAGGTTGTGCGCTCATCCGCGTTTCTGGCCGGATCTGGTTGGCTCGGTGTCGATCTCCGACCGGAATCTGCGGGTGCTGTCTCGCCTGAGCATCGTGCAATTGACCGTCGCCCAAAGCTGGCCCCGTGGCACCGGGCGAGACCTCACCTACCGTCGCTCTTAGGACAAGCCGCCTGACATTGTTTGGCTTGTGCCGGGTGACGGGGCAAAATGCGCCGTCATGCATGCGCTAGCGATCCGGAGTCTGTGGAAGACCTACCCGAACGGGGTTGAGGCCCTGAAGGGTATTGATCTGAAGGTCGAAGAAGGCGATTTCTTTGCGCTGCTCGGTCCGAACGGGGCTGGCAAAACCACGGCGATTGGTATCGTGACCTCTCTCGTTAACAAGACCTCGGGCGACGTGAAGGTGTTCGGGCACAGCATCGATAGCGAACTCGAAGCCGCGAAAGCCTGTATTGGCGTGGTTCCCCAGGAACTCAACCTCAACCAGTGGGACAAGGTCTTTAATTGTGTTGTCAATCAGGCGGGATTCTATGGAATACCGCGGCGTGAGGCGCGCGAACGCACCGAGACGGTGCTGCGCGAACTGCAGCTATGGGATCGCCGAGGTGAGACGGCGCGTAACCTTTCAGGTGGAATGAAGCGGCGGTTGATGATTGCCCGGTCCCTGGTGCATGGGCCCAAGCTGCTGATACTGGACGAGCCGACGGCCGGCGTGGATATCGAGATTCGCCGATCCATGTGGGATTTCCTGCAGACGATCAACCGTAACGGGACGACAATTATTCTGACCACACATTACCTCGAAGAAGCCGAAAACCTTTGCCGCCACGTTGCAATCATTGATGACGGCGTGATCGTAGAGGACGATCGAATGTCGGCAGTGCTGCGAAAATTGCACCACGAAGTATTCGTCCTGAACCTCCGTCAGCCGGTCGACGTTGCCCCAAAGCTCAATGGATTCGATGTGGAAAGGGTCAACGAACACGAACTCGAGGTTCAAATACACAAGGATCAAGATCTCAATAGCCTTTTCACCGCATTGTCAACGGCCGGGGTCGAGGTCATCAGCATGCGCAACAAAACCAATCGCCTCGAAGAACTGTTTGTGCGTTTAATTGAGCGTCGGGAAAACGAACGCAACCGAGAGAAGGTCGTTGAGGAATTAAACCTCTAGAGTATTTCCGGATGGATTTTCAGCACCAATTAATTGCCCTTGACACGATTGTTACGAAGGAATGCACTCGGGTGCTGCGAATCTGGATCCAGACGATTGTGCCGCCTGCAATCACGATGACGCTGTACTTCATCATCTTTGGCAATCTGATCGGGCGGCGTATCGGTGAAATGGGCGGCTTTGAATATATGCAGTTCATGGCGCCCGGCTTGATCATGATGTCGGTAATCACCAATTCCTACGGCAACGTGGTGTCGTCATTTTATTCGGCCAAATTCCAGGGACATTTGCAGGAGATGATAGTGGCGCCTACGGCTAACTGGGTCATCGTGCTGGGACACGTTGCCGGCGGCGTGGCAAGAGGTTTGGCCGTGGGTTTGGTCGTAACTATCGTCGCCCTGTTCTTCACGCGGCTCGAAGTACAGCATCCGTTCATCGCCATCAGCATGGTGATATTGACAGCGTTCGTTTTCTCCATGGGTGGAATGATCAATGCGATTTTCGCCAAGAAGTTCGACGACGTCGCGATCATACCGTCGTTCGTGCTGGGCCCTCTGACATACCTGGGCGGTGTTTTCTACACGATTTCGCTGTTACCGGATTTCTGGGCGCGATTGTCAACGTTCAATCCAATTCTCTACATGGTTAATGGTTTGCGGTATGGGATGCTCGGCGTTTCGGATATCAGCATCGTTCGAGCCTATGTGATCATCCTGATCTTCGTCGTGGGGCTGTTCTGGGTTTGTATGTACCTGCTCAACCGGGGCGTTGGCATCCGGGAGTGAGGGGTTTTCATGTGTGGCCGCTTTGCGTTTTTTTCGCCCCGGGAAGCGGTGCAGGAATATTTCGGCATTGACGTTCCGTTTGCGTTAGAGCCCCGCTACAACGTGGCACCCTCTCAGCAAGTAGCAGTGATTCGCCAACCGGCCGATACCAAACCGGAGGCGGCGATGCTCAAATGGGGGCTGGTACCCTTCTGGGCGAAGGATGCTGCGATCGGTGCCCGGATGATCAACGCTCGCGCCGAGACGGTCGCCCAGAAACCGGCATTTCGCCAAGCGTTCAAACGCCGTCGGT
>JAUWKW010000142.1 GCA_030614035.1 Chromatiales bacterium
GGAGCTTTGACTGATATGCCACGCATCAATCTATTACCGTGGAGAGACGAGCAGCGGGCACAGATCCGCAATCAGTTCTATGTGGCATGCGGGATTGCGCTCGGCGTCGCTGCATTGTTTACGTTTATGGGTTCATTCACGATGAGCACCATCATCGATGCTCAATACGCTAGAAATAATCTGCTCGAGATAGAGATTAAGGCTCTGGACGAGCGAATTGCTGAAATTCTCGATCTCGAGAAAGAAAAAGACCGGCTCGTGGCACGGATGAAGATCATCGAGCAATTGCAGCAAAGCCGGCCGGAAATCGTGCATGTATTCGATGAACTCGTGCGTGCGTTACCGGATGGCGTCTATTTGATATCTGTGAAACAAAGTGGCCAGCGTCTGGAGATCAGGGGCGCGGCAGAATCGAATACCCGCGTATCAGCTTTCATGCGGAACCTGGACAAATCGGAATGGTTTTTGGACCCCGACCTTGAAGTGGTCGAGGTCAAAGACGACCGCAGCCGTGAAGGCATGACCGCCAGCGAATTTATCGTCATTGCTCAACAGGTTGTTACAAATTCGGAGATGGACATATGAATCCGAATATCATCGAGGAACTTCGCAATCTGGATGTCAATGATATCGGGCGTTGGCCGTTACTCTTCCGCGCCGCGTTCATTGCTCTGGCGTTTATCGCCGCGACCGGAGTCGGTTACTACTACTTCGTTTACGAACTCAAAATGCCCGTGCTGGAACGTGCCGAAGCGGAGGAGCTTGAGCTCAGAAGTTCGTTTGAAGGGAAGCAGCGAAAAGCGGCGAACTTCGATGCATACCAGCAACAGTTAGCCGAAATCGAAAGGTCATTCGGCACCATGCTGCGCCAGCTGCCCGGCAAGACCGAGATTCCAAACCTGCTGGTTGACATCTCACAGACAGGGCTTGCGGCTGGACTGGACGAGAAACTGTTTCAGCCCATGGGTGAGATTAGAAAGGATTTTTACGCCGAGAAGCCGATTAAGATCCGGTTGGACGGCAGCTATCATGAATTTGGGGACTTCGTTAGCGAAATCGCGGCGCTGCCCCGTATCGTGACCTTGCACGACATCGAAATTTCGATGGAGTCGGGTGCGGACACGGATTTCGACAAACTGGTCCTTGATGTGATCGCCAAGACGTACCGATACATGGACGACGAAGAACAGGTTGAATCGAAGACGGGACGGACTTGATGGAAAAGCTTTGCAAATCTGCTAGGTATCTAATACTGGGTATTGCTGCACTCAGCGTCGCCGCATGTGCTGCCGGATCGGCTGATTTGCTGGAATATATCGATGAGGTTAAGGCTCGTCCGGGCGGGCGCATAGAGCCGCTGCCCCAGATCAAACCCTACGACACGTTTGCCTATCAGGCTAGCGATCTGCGCTCACCGTTTCTGCCGGATCAGCCGAATGCGCCGGGCAACATGGCCGGACCTCAACCGCTTGAAAATCGCAACAAGGAATACCTGGAGCAGTTTCCGCTGGATACCCTGAACATGGTGGGGACTCTCGACAAATCCGGCAAAATTTTCGGGCTGGTGCAAACCCAGGATGGATTGGTGCACCGCGTAATCGCCGGCAACTTCCTGGGCCAGAACGATGGCCGCATCGTAGCTATCAGTGATGCAGAGATTAGTTTAGAGGAGCTGGTTCCCGACGGGATCGGGGGCTTTTTCAAACGCTCGGCCGCGATTGGGCTGACTGACTGACGCGCCTTCAAAGTTTTTGGGAGTAATCTAAGACATGAACACATCTTGGCCGAAACAGGGAAAGGTGTCCGGTCCCGGAGCATTTAGGGGAGCATGGATGGCGCTGGTCCAGATTCTGGTCATTTTGACCTGGAGTCTGGGAACCGCGGTTGCGCAGGAGCCGAGCAACAGTTTGATTGATATTGAAGTTCAGGCTTTGCCGGGTAACGAAATCCAATTGAGGCTGGTGCTTTCAGGTCCGGCTCCCAAGCCGCTGACCTTTACGATTGACCAACCGGCACGGATCGCCCTGGACTTGGCTGATACTGGCCTGGCGCTGGGCAGCCGGCGCAGGGATGTGAACATCGGCGCACTGGATACGATACTGGTAGCCGAAGCCGGTGGCCGTACCCGCGTGGTTCTGAATCTCGACAACATCGTTCCTTATCGAACACGGGTTGAAGGTAACTCAGTTTATGTCACCCTCAGTGCTGGCAGCGGAGCGTCTGTCACTCAGTTCGCTGCGGCAGGGTCCGGCTCGGCAGAAGGTGCCACGGCCGAATCCGCGTCGCAAGCGGGGTCGCAATCTGCCGCAGCTCGAGGCGGTCGCAGTGTCGAAAATATTGATTTCCGTCGTACGGAGAGTGGCGGCGGTCGCGTGATCATCCAAATGTCCGATGCGGGTATTCCGGTTGATGTCCGGCAGGAAGGCGGCAGTATTGTCGTGAATTTCATCGGTACCTCACTTCCCGACTCGTTGATGAAGCGTCTGGACGTGCTCGATTTTGGCACCCCGGTGCGCACGATCGACGCGCTGCGGGTGGGTAAAGACACGCGCCTGGTGATATCCGCCTTGGGTCCATTTGAGGAGCTCGCGTACCAGTCTGACAATGTGTTCAGTGTCGAGGTCCACGAGCTGGTCCAGGAGAGGGACGAAAGGCCCGCAACCCTGTTCAGCCAAAAACGCGAATACACTGGAGAGCGGCTGACATTGAATTTCCAGGACATCGACAGCCGGGCGGTGTTGCAACTGCTGGCAGACATCAGTGGTCGCAATATCGTTGTTTCCGACACGGTGCAGGGCAACGTAACCCTTCGCCTGCAGAATGTTCCCTGGGACCAGGCGCTGGATATCGTTCTGGCAACCAAGGGTCTGGATATGCGGCAGAATGGAAATGTCATTATCGTTGCGCCCGCTGAAGAGATCGCGGCGCGCGAGAAGGCCGATCTGGAGTCCCGCCAGGCAATCCGACAACTGGAGCCACTGATGTCGGAGTATGTGCAGGTCAATTACGCCAAAGCGGGTGACCTGGCGGACCTGATCTCGGGTGGCGGCGAAAACTCACTGTTGTCGGATCGCGGCACGGTCGGGATTGACGAGCGGACCAATACCTTATTGGTCCAGGACACGGCCGATAACATCGGCAATATTCGCCGACTCGTCACGACGCTGGACATTCCGGTTCGGCAGGTGCTGATCGAAGCGCGAATCGTCATCGTTACCGATGATTACCGGCGCGACCTGGGAATCCAGTGGGGCGCGACTATTGTCAGTGACCAAAGTGACGGGCTCATCGCAGTCAGCGGTAATTCCACGGGTACCGACGATATCGTCAACTCTGCGCTGGATCAGCAGGCGGCGACTGGCAGCCTGATCCCAGTCGATATTCCGAATCTGCAAGATCGCTTCATGGTCAGCCTGCCGGTGGCCGCCCCCGCCGGTAGCTTGGGACTGGCGGTCCTCGGTGACGACTACCTGGTCGATCTAGAGCTGTCGGCGGTACAGGCCGAAGGACGTGGTGAGGTCATTTCGTCGCCGCGCGTCATCACGGCTAACCAGAAGGAAGCCTCGATCGAGCAGGGCGTTGAAATTCCATACCAGGAAGCGTCATCCAGTGGCGCGACGACGACCCAGTTCAAGGATGCCGTATTAAGTCTTACCGTTACGCCGCAGATTACGCCAGACGACAGGATCATCATGGATCTGCATGTCACCAAGGACAGTGTCGGTGAGCAGGTGTCTACGGAACGGGGCGGTTCGGTTCCGAGTATCGATACGCGTTCGGTGACGACCCAGGTGCTCGTGAACAATGGTCAGACGGTTGTGCTCGGTGGTATTTATGAAACAGAGAACGCCGAGTTCGTGACCAAGGTTCCACTGTTAGGCGATCTCCCGTTTCTCGGGTACTTCTTCCGCAGGACCCAGACCGTGTCGGACAAGGCAGAGCTGCTGATCTTCGTCACGCCAAAGATTCTGCAGGACGGGGCCGCGATATATTGATCTAGACACGGAACCGGCCCTGCGATATCGGGGGCCGGCATAGAGCTCGGCACGGCCCGAATAAGGGCAACGATCAAAAACGCCGGGTAATCACAGGGGCAGGATAGACCGGCAGAACCCACAGCGGGTTTTGCAAGGGGCTGCTGTCGGGCACGTGATCGCCCGATGGGGCACTGGGGCGTTGCGCACTATGTGCATTGCGCCATTCGTCGGAACTGGTCCGCCATTCGTCGAATTGCTCCCAAAGCTCGCCCCGATTTGTGATGTCAGTCAATGTTTCAGCTCTGAAAGCTGAGCATTATGACAATACAAAGTGGGTCGGCATGGCCGGAAATCGCCTGGTGCGATTGGGGCCGATGCAGTGGATTCACTGTTGCGCGGAAATTGTTTGTGCCAACTCGGCAATGCGGGATCGTTAGGGATTACTAGTTATGAAAAAGCTGAATTTATTTTTCGCAATTGTCGCGTCATTGCTGATGGCTTCGACTTGCGATGATGGCACGGTTGTCGGTACAAGCACGGCCGGTGCTGGCGGCGCTACGACCACTCTGGGTAACGTCAGCATGGGCTTTGGAACGGGCGCTGGATTTCAGGCCGGCGTGATTGGCATCGGCGTGGCCAGCCTTGCTGCCGGTGGCAGCACCAGCATGACCGTGAATTTCGTCCTGAGCGATGGCACATTGTTTACCGATCCCGTCGATGTCACATTTTCTTCGCCCTGTATTGCGGCGGGCACGGCTACGGTGACCGTTAACCCGGTAACATCAGCAAACGGTCAGGCTGACGGTACCTATGTTGCGTCGGGCTGCCGCGGCGATGACGTGGTCACGGCAGCCGCCGCCGTCGG
>JAUWKW010000184.1 GCA_030614035.1 Chromatiales bacterium
GCGGGTCAGCAGGTGCGCTGCGACGGCGAAGTCGCCCAGCAAACTGGCTCTATTCCATGCCGTGTCGGAATCCCGTTGCAGAATATTTACGACGGGCCCGGTCACGGCCATCATCATGTCGTGCCAGTCATAGCGATACTCGCGGCCGATATTCATTCCGCCGACAAAGGCCAGCTTGCGGTCGATTATCGTGGACTTGACGTGATCACCCGTGAACCATGGGTTCGTGTGCGTGCGAACTTTGACCCGTGATCCGCGGCGCAGGTGGTTCTGCATAGAAAGTGGTGGCGAGAAATTGGCGGGCATGTTCTCGGGATCGGTCTGCGTACCCAGCAGTGCGCCAAAGCCGTCCAACAAAACCTTGACGTCGATATCTGCAGAGCGAAATTTCAGCAGATCCGCGACCCGGACTGCGTAGTCATCGTTATCGAATATGTACGTCCGCACATCGACCGATTCCTGGGCATTGTGAATGGCCGTTTCGAGGCGCGGGAAATACTCGTGCCCATCGATCAAAAACTCAATCGTGCCGTTAGACGACGGCGCTCGGAGGATCCGGTCCAGGTCGTTTTCCCATTCGTCCAGATTCATACCGGGTCGGTTGGCCACCGGCGGCACGGCGGTTTGCTCGAGCAGCGGGAACTGCACGACGTCGATGCTGAGCCGCTGGATGAAACCGGTGCTGGACTTAAACACAACGGCGTAGAGCGACTTTCCTGTGGATATCGGCCTGACGAAAGGGTCCAGATACCATGTGCGCGCCATTTGTTCGGTTGCCTGGGCAATGCCGGTAGCGCGACGAACGATCGGCTGGCGGCGTAGTGCGTCAGCCCGGTGGATGTAGCTTGGCATCTGCAGAGCTGGCCCGTCGGAGTTGGCTTTCCAGCTGCTCGCGTTCTGGGCGGTTTTCCACGACGGTGAGCCGGCGCAGGCCGCCATCAAAACGCCGGCAATCAGGATAGGCAGATAGGGCCGGATACGGCTGTGGGCTGCGCCGATGACGATCCCGGACCCACGCTGGCCGCCGGGCTGCAGAGCAACTGTCCGCGAGCCTTGCGTTCGGACAAAGTCTATCGATTGCATGATCCCCATCCCCAGTTCGTTTGACCGTGAAAGCAGGCTAGACGGGGACTGCTTAAATACCGGTTACGGAGCGCTTACAGTTGAATTACAGCTGCACGAGCGCCGGCTCACGGGGCTTCTGCGCACCGGGGTAGGATCAGGCTGGTCTAAGCGCCTAGCGGTCAGTGTTCCGCCTGCCGGTTGATCGAAGCAGCGCAGGCGCCGCAGGATTCGGCCCAGACTCAGGATGCACGCATGCTGACCGGAGCCAGCCATGTCGCTCGTTTTAGCAGCATGGCATCAGTTTGATAACGGAGATTTAGCAATGAGCCCTGCAGCATCACAACTCCCGGCAGCTGGTTCAGCGGGCGGCCCGTATGACTCGGTCCGCGACTTTCTCAACGACCTCGAGGCCAGGGGTCGGGTTGAGCGTATCCCCGAGATGGACCAGGACGCGTTCGAAATGACGGCTTTCGCCTACCGATTGCTGGATCGTCTCGGCTATGAGAAAGCGCCGGCCTTCGTCGTTGAACGGGTCAAGACCGGCGGGCAATGGCGCGAGGGGCCGGTGCTCGGCAATCAATTCGGCAGCTGGGTCGACGAAGCGCTCGTATTTGGCGTCCAAAATATTTCCGAGGACCAGGAAGAGATGTACTGGGCAGTCATGAACGAACTTTTCGGGCGTCTCGATAGTGGCGGACGCTGGCAGCATATTCCACCCGTTGAATTTTCAAATGCGGCCGACGCCCCGTGCAAACAGGTAAGGCTTAAAGGCGACGAGATTGATATCGAGCAGTTTGCCTGGCTCCAGAACAATCCGGCTGATGCCGGCCGCTACATCAATATGGGCGCCGTGTTTGTCGACGATCCGGAGTTCGGTTCCAATGTTGGCACCTACCGTTGTCAGGTCCAGGGTCCCCGACAAATCGGCGTGAACATGGGGCCCGGCCAGCACGCCTGGCGCATTTTGAACAGCATGCGAAAACGCGGCGACAAGGTTGCTCGTTGCGCCGTAGCTGTTGGTGTCGACCCGATCACCTTCGTTACGAGCAGTACCAAAATGGCGGACTTCGGCGTCAATGAACTCGACGTGGCGGGGGGGCTGCGGGGCAAACCGGTCGAAGTGGTCCGCTGTGAAACCTGCGACATTCGCGTGCCAGCGCATGCCGAGATGATCATCGAGGGCGAGATTCCGCTGCATGAGACGGCACCGGAAGGCCCCTATGGTGAACTTTTCGGATTCCTGGGCCCGCAGGTGCCCGAAAATTTCTTTATGAATCTAAAGGTGGTCACCCACCGTGAGAAGCCGTGGATTCAGAATTCATTTACCGGGATTACACTGGACATGCCCAAAGGCCCCCAGACCGCGGCAGAATTCAACCGCTATAAACAGTTGATCCCGAACCTTACGGGTTTTTATACGCACAAAGGAACGATCGGCATTGTGTTCGTACGAATCAACAAACGCTTCCCCGGTGAGGGGATGGCGGCCGGCCAACAGGTCTCGGCCAACCCCGGACAGAACAAGGTTGTCATCGTCGTCGATGACGATGTAAACATTTTTAATCCAGTCAAGGTGCTGCACGCTATCGGTGCACGGTGGCAGCCGGGCGACGCGACCCTCATAGTGCCGCAGACGCAGATGCTGGTGCCGGATCCGAGTAAGCCCCAGACATTCCTGAGCAGCAAGATCGTCATTGACGCGACCCGACAGCTTCCAGCTGAAGGTGGCCCAAAAACGTTCGCGCCCGTGTCCCGACAGTTGCTGGCTGAAAGCTTTCCCGAGTTGTTCGGCCAGACTGATGCCAAGTGGGGCGACATTTTCGCTAAATGGGGTGGCTGACCATCGTCGCGTGCCCTCGCAGTGACGCAATCGATTTAACACCAACTGGTAAGGAGTCGCCGTAGATGCAAATCGACATCGTCCTGGAGCCGGATAGCCCGGCACGTTTTGCCGAACTTGCTGCGCTGGCCGAGAGCTATGATTTCGGCGCTGTGTGGACTGCCAATCACTTGGCCGCCCGTGATCAGTTCATGTGTTTCATGGAAGCCGCCCGGGCGACGAGCAGGATCCGCCTGGGGCCGGTCGCAATCAGCCCGTTCGAGGTGCATCCACTGAAAATGGCCAACCAGCTGCTCACCCTGAACGAGTTTTCTGACGGGCGAGCGAACCTGGTAGTCGGCGGGGGAGGCGGGACCGTCATTGGCATGGGACTAAAGCCGGGTCGCCGCAAGATGATTCCCCAAATGGTTCGTGGCGTCAGTGAATGCGTGGAGTTCATCCAGGGGGCCTCCGCGAAACAACCGCTGGATTTCAACGGGCAGATGTTCCAGATTCATGGATACCATCCGGAATGGGCTATCGATGCGCCGCCGTTGCTGTATATCGCGGCCAGTAAGGAGCAAATGCTACGCTTGGCCGTCCGTGTGGCCGACGGTTTAATGTTGAGCGACACTCCCTTGCAACGGATCGATGCGACCATGACCATCATCCGGGACGCATTAGCGGAACGCGGAAAGGCCGAATCCGAGTTTCGCATCAGCAATCTGGTTTCCTGGCATGTAAAAGCCGATCGCGCAGAAGCGGCTCAGGAAGCGCGCGCCAAACTATTTGTCAGGGGGTTGCTGGACCAGATGTATGTCTCGACATTCATGGATAAAGACGACAGTGCTTTCGTCGAAGATAATTTAGGCGCTTTTGCAAAGGCCTACGCGGCAAATTCACCGGTTATTGAAGGGGTACCGGACCGGCTCGTCGATTTGCTGGTGGACCATTTAACGCTTACGGGTAGCCTGGACGATGTCGATTCACTGATCGAGCAGATCATGACCTACCGTCAGGCCGGCGTTAACGAGTTAGCGATCAGGTTATATGGCCAGCCCGAGGATTCGATCCGCTTGCTCGGTGAACGGGTCGTCCCAGCATTGCAGTAGGCTAGCCTGTCACTGTTTGGTGCAAAA
>JAUWKW010000121.1 GCA_030614035.1 Chromatiales bacterium
CGCCCCGCAAATCCGCTGCCGGCACCATCAGATCAGCGCCGCGTGTCTCTACGAAATATTTGCGTTACCCCGGGGACTCGTCTCGTAGCCCTAGCCACCGCCACTTTGCCCCGGAGCCTGCCGCGTGATAGAGCGACCTACGCTTCCCCCACTCTGCGACAGCAGTTCTACCCCTGTGGCCGGCCGGAAGAATATCATATGCAGCCGGCCACGCCAGCACCCGCACAGCCAGCAGCACTGACGACAGACACGATTATTGGCCGGCTCGCGGCAGCCAGGGCTGGGACACCAGATTGGGTCTCTGTGCATTCCGATAGTGATCAACACTGGCCTTGTGAAAAATTAAATAAAATAAAGACTTATACAACCTATCTACTGTGTTTTCTTTCATTTGAATACCCCCGCCCCCGGTGGGCGCCTGGCGCGGAGCCGACCGGATGTTGCTTAAAATTCAAACGCTTGAGGTTGACAAGACTGCGCGCTTCCCGGAATATTGCCGGATGCCTACGACCTGCAAAACAGTACGGAATAGGTCCCCATGGGTCGGGATCGCCGGGACTCTGCGTCCGCTGTTGGTGCTGCTTAGCGGCTGCAGGTGCGGGCCGATGACCGGGTAATTTCCCTCAAAGTCATGAAAACCCCGCACCCAGCTAGGTAGCGGGGTTTTTTTATGCCGTTAAGGCAGCGTTACGAGGAGGTAGCGATGCAGATTTATTCTGAAAGCGACGTCAAAGTCGACCAGCTCGCTGGCAAAAGGATTGCTGTGCTCGGGTACGGCAGCCAAGGCCGGGCGCACGCGTTGAATCTTAAAGACAGCGGTTTGGATGTCGTTGTGGGTCTGCGACCCGACGGCGCGAGCTGGGCAAAAGCCCAGTCGGACGGGCTGGAAGTCCAGCGCCCCGAAGACGCTGTTGCGGATGCGGCGGTGGTCGCGTTCCTGGTGCCGGACACAGCGCAGCCGGCCCTATATGAACAAGTTGCAGCCGGAATCCCAGACTCAGCGACCCTGCTGTTCGCCCACGGCTTCAATATCCACTTCGGCCAAATTCAGCCGCGGGAGGACCTCGACGTGGTCTTGATCGCACCGAAGGGACCGGGCGATCTGGTCAGACGCCAATACGAACAAGGCAAAGGCGTTCCGTGCCTGGTCGCCGTTGCTGAGGACCGCAGCGGCGAAGCCAAGGCAACGGCCCTGGCCTATGCGCACGGCATCGGCGGCTCCCGGGCCGGGGTTCTGGAGACCACTTTTGCCGAAGAAACCGAGACGGACCTGTTCGGTGAACAAGCGGTGCTGTGCGGCGGGGCAACCGAGCTGGTACTGGCCGGTTATGAAACGCTGGTCAACGCCGGCTATCAACCGGAAGTGGCCTATTTTGAGTGTATGCATGAACTGAAGCTGATCGTTGATCTGCTACACGAGGGCGGATTAAAGAAAATGCATCAGTTCATCAGCGAAACGGCCAAGTGGGGCGATTTGAAGAGCGGCCCACGGGTCATTGACCAACACGTGCGTGACCGCATGCAAGAAATCCTGGCGGAAATCCAGGACGGCAGTTTTGCCAAGGGGTGGGTTCAAGAGAACCGGGAGGGCCGTAACGAGTATCAACGAATGCTCGATGCCGATCTGGCCCATCCGATAGAGGCCGTTGGCAGTGGGCTACGCGCCCGCATGCCCTGGCTGGAAGAGTAACAGCGACCCGGGTTCCACCGACGTGGTCCGGAATCCGGGCGACACAACGGAAATAGAGGAAATCGGAGACACACGATGAACAAGCGAGCTGACGATCGCGTCATCATATTCGACACGAGCTTACGCGATGGTGAACAGGCACCCGGGTGCAGCATGACCCTGCGCGAAAAGCTGAGGATCGCCGCGGCACTTCGTGATCTCAAGATCGACGTCATCGAGGCTGGGTTTCCGGCAGCTTCCCCTGGCGATTTCGATGCTGTGCAGGCTGTTGCCAGTGAAATCGATGGGCCGATCATCTGCGGCCTGGCGCGCTGCAATCCAACCGACATTGAAAGTGTCTGGAATGCAGTGAAGTCGGCCAAGCGGCATCGGATTCACGTGTTCGTAGCGACCAGCGAGATTCACCGTGAGCACAAGCTGCACATGGCCAAGGAAGAAATCATCAAGAGCGCTGTCACTGCGGTGCAGATGGCAAAGGCGCACTGTGCGGACGTCGAATTCTCGCCCGAAGACGCGTCTCGCACCGAGCTCGCCTATTTGGCCGACGTTGTCACAGCCGTTATCGAGGCCGGTGCGACCACCGTCAATATTCCGGATACGGTGGGATATACGGTACCCGAGGAATTTGCCGAGCTATTCAGGTACCTGAAGAAGAACGTGCCGGGTATCGACGACGTCGTGCTCAGCGTGCATTGCCACGATGACCTGGGTATGGCCGTCGCCAATAGCCTGGCTGCGGTCGGCGCGGGGGCACGCCAGATTGAGTGCACCATTAACGGAATCGGCGAACGGGCCGGCAACTGTTCACTTGAAGAAGTCGTCATGGCGCTGAAAACCCGCGCGGAATTCTTTGGCGTCGGTACCGGTGTCGACACGCGCAAGTTGTACCCAACCAGCCGGCTGGTTGCCAGCATCACCGGGATGCATATTCCGCGCAACAAGGCCGTCGTTGGCGAAAACGCGTTTGCGCATGAAGCCGGCATACATCAACACGGTATGCTGAAAAATGCTGCGACCTACGAAATCATGCTGCCCGAAGATGTCGGCATCAGTCAGTCGAATCTGGTGCTGGGCAAGCACAGTGGTCGGCATGCATTCCGCGAGCGTGTTCGGCAACTCGGGTTCGAACTCGATGACGATGAACTGAACCGGGCCTTCAAAGACTTCAAGAGCCTGGCGGACCGGAAGAAGGAACTGTTCGATGCCGATATCGAGGCCATCATCATGAACACCGGCACCGGTATCCAGGGACCGTGGCAGCTGGATGAGCTCAATATAACGGCCGGCACCGGGAAAATCGCTGCCGCGGCTGTGCGGCTCAGTCATGCCGACGGCCAGACGGTCAGTGAGGCCTCAGTGGGCGACGGCCCGGTCGAGGCAGCATTCAAGGCAATCGAAAGAGCGACGGGCGTGTCCGCAGACCTCAAAAATTTCGAGGTCCGAAGCGTAACGGTCGGCGAGGACGCCCAGGGTGAGGTGACCGTAACGGTGGAATATAATGGCCAAAGCTACAGAGGGCATGGCATCAGCACGGATATTGTGGAAGCTGGCGCCCGAGCGTATCTCGAAGTCATTAATCGTATTTGCCGACGGCAGGAATCCGGCGTAGACGTACCGGCCGAAAAACAGCAAAGCATCGGCGGCATCTAGCATCGGTCGAAATCTAAGGAGTAACGATGCCGATCAACGAAAGCGACTGGATCTGGCAGAACGGCAATATGGTGCCGTGGTCAGAGGCCCAGGTGCACGTGCTGACACATGGCCTGCACTACGGCTCGACGGTATTCGAAGGGATTCGTGTATACGCGACACCGTCTGGGTCGAGGGCATTTCGGCTGCAGGCACACACGCGGCGCATGCTCGATTCCGCGCGGATTCACCGCATCGACATCCCGTACACCGAGGACCAGATCAACGCCGCCTGCCGGGAAGTTGTGATTCGCAACCAGTTGACGAACGGAGCCTACATTCGCCCCATCGCCTATCGCGGTTATGGCGAGATTGGGCTGGCGCCTTCGGCGGATCATCCGGTTGGAATGGCGGTCGCTGCCTGGGAATGGGGAGCTTATCTGGGCGCCGAGGCGCTGGAAAACGGCGTCGACGTCTGCGTGTCATCGTGGCAGAGAATGGCTCCGAATACGATCCCGGCATTGGCAAAAGCGGGCGGCAATTACCTGTCCAGTACGCTGGTCAGCCTGGAAGCCAAGGAAAACGGGTTCGCAGAGGGTATTGCGCTGGCAAGAGACGGCACCGTCAGCGAGGGTGCCGGCGAAAACCTGTTTTTGGTAAAGGACGGCAAAGTGGTTACGCCGCCTGCGGCGGCTTCGATCCTGCCAGGTATTACCCGTAATAGCGTGATGGTGCTGGCCGAGAAAGCCGGTATCAACATCCAGGAACAATTGATCCCGCGGGAGATGCTGTACATCGCTGACGAGATCTTTCTGACCGGCACTGCAGCGGAGATTACCCCGGTGCGCTCGGTTGACCGGATCGCCGTTGGCAATGGGAAGCGAGGTGATATAACGCGTCAGTTGCAGGACAGTTTCTTCGGGTTATTTAAAGGTACGACGAAAGATGAATGGGGCTGGCTGGAGCCGCTGGAGTCTGAATCAAAAATAAAACGGAAGGCCGCCGGGTGACCAGCATTTGAGTCGCTTCGGGTTGTCGCCAGATTCTCTCCGGTTGGAACATTGAGCTTGCGTGGAAAACTTAGCCATGAGCGGAAAATCGCTATTCGAAAAAGTGTGGGACGAGCATATCGTCGTACCCGAGACGGACGATACCCCGGCCGTCCTGTATATCGACCTGCACCTGATTCATGAGGTCACGACGCCGCAGGCGTTCGCGCTGTTGAAAGACCAACAGTTGTCGGTGCGGCGTCCCGATTTGACGCTGGCTACGATGGATCACTCGACCCCGACCGTACCGGTAACCACCCTGAAGGACCTCGAAGTGGTTGCCGAAGCGTCAGCGGCAGCGCAGATCCGCGCGATGATCGACAACTGCAAATACTTCGGCATCGAACTGCACGGTTTCGGCAGCGATTACCGCGGCATCGTGCACGTGATCGGGCCCGAACTTGGCGCGACGCAGCCGGGCAAGACCATCGTCTGTGGTGACAGCCATACGAGTACGCACGGCGCGTTCGGGGCGCTGGCATTCGGTATCGGCTCGACCGAGGCCGGCCACGTGCTGGTGACGCAGTGCCTGCTGCAACGCAAGTCCAAAACCATGGCGGTGACGATCGACGGCGCTTTGGCGACCGGGGTGTCCGCCAAGGACGTGATCCTGGCACTGATCGGACAAATCGGTGTCGACGGCGGTGTGGGTCACGTTATCGAGTACCGCGGCAACACGGTCACGGGACTGAACATGGAACAGCGCATGACCATTTGCAACATGACCATCGAAGGTGGCGCCCGCGCGGGCATGATGGCACCCGACGAAGTTACGCTTGAATATCTTGCCGGCCGGCCGCAGGCCCCAATCGGAGCCGACTGGGATACAGCAGTCGAACGCTGGCGGAAGCTGCCATCGGATCCCGATGCTCGCTTCGACCGGGAAGTCAGCCTCGACGCGTCGCGGCTAGAACCGATGATCACGTTCGGCACCAACCCCGGCATGGTCATCCCGGTCACGCAACCGGTTCCCACCGATACCGGCG
>JAUWKW010000103.1 GCA_030614035.1 Chromatiales bacterium
TACGCCGCGGGAATGGCGGGCCAACCAGATATCAGACCCGATCACTACACTCAGTTCTTCTTCATCTGCCGAGCGATGTTTCTCGGATTTGAGAATCAGTACTATCAGTTCCGCCAAGGCATTCTCGATGACGCGACCTACCTTGGATATGAGCGATCGATGCAGGCTCAACTTCTCGCGTTCCCGGGCTTCCGCGTTTGGTGGCAGCAGAGCCGTGCTGTGTTTTCTCCGGCGTTCGTTGCCCGCGTCGCTTCGATGCTCGAGCGTACACCCGAGGCTGATTCCGGAGCGCTTCTGAGTGAATGGAGCACGCTTGCGCAAAGTAGGCAATCCGCCGCCTGACAATTGTGCGGTCCTTGCGCCGGTTTTTCTTTGCTCCCTGAATGTCCGCTTCTGGCCGAAAGCGGTCATTCAGCCCGTCCTGATCAGTGAAGCAAACGCCCGGGCCTAGCGATTCGGACCTGTCTCTAATCGGGGATCTAAATGTTCAGCCAGCACCGAAGTTGCACCGCCTCACGCCGCCTCTCCGGTTCCCGGCTGGACCGTGACGCTGTTGCTGAACATGGTGCTGTTGGGCACGTGGACGACGGCCCCGCCATCGGCCTCCAGGACCGTGTAGCGGAAGTTGATGCCGATGACCGTGCCACTATTACCGCCAACCGTGATTTTGTCACCGTAATCGAAGGGCTGATAGAGCAGGATTAGCACGCCGGCGATCAAATTAGAGACCGCGTCGCGCAGGGCGAAACCGAGCGCGAAGCCAGTCAGGCCCAAGCCGGCGATCAGCGCGGAGACATCGATCCCCATCGTGCCGAGGCCGGTGATCGAGCCGACGACGATCACAACATAGAACAGCGTCTCGCCGGCCAGTTCGACGAGCGGGCGCTTGTCGGCCTCGACCCCCGCCGACAAACGCCGCAGCAGCTTGCGGCTCATGACGGCAGCGATGAAAAAGGCAACGATGACGACCAAGCCGGCGAAGATGCCGGGCAGCGCGCTGCCGAGCGATTCGATGAGCCGGGTCAGGATTCGGCTTGCGTAATCGATCTGCTCGTTCATTGGCTAAAAAAAGAATTTGGCGGAAGTTCACGCCGGAGCTTAAGGCTATTAGCGTGACGATGCCATTCAACCGACATTCGCCATTTGACGCTCTTTTGAAGGCGAGTGCTACGAATTTGGCGACTGGCCGAGTAAACGGAAGCGTCTCCCGACGAGAATCCCGCAAGGTCCGGAATGCGTCAAACCAGCAGTATGAGGTGCGTTGCACGAATGTCCGCTATTGGCCGAAAGCGGACACTGACTGACCGATCCTAGCCCCCAAATTCGGCCATCCGGCATTTTCAAGCCTTATGAGTGTCCGCTAACGACCCGAAGCGGGCATTAGGCTTTTGGTCGTGAATGTCTGCCTTATAGTGAGTAGGTACGCCATCAGCTTGGGAGGCTGAGGACGACATTTCGATTGCGCCACCACCCGTCGCTGGATTCCGCGCATTGTACAGCCACCAAATTGTGCATCACACCATTTGATGGTAGAGGAACGGGGGTGGCGATTCGCGTAGATTGATGTGACCCACCTCATTGCTGTTTCGATCTGGCTGGTTGTGAGTTGCGACCAACTGTCAATAGCCGACATGGCCTAACTGTTCTTCAAATAAATTAACTCTCGACAAGTATTTACAAGCAATCCTGTTAGTCGCCAGACCTGAACTGAGGCGAGTTGTCTGCTCATATGCTGCCTCGGCCAAAACCACGAGTGCCGGGAGGACGCGCCGGGTTGCGCCAAACCGAACCTAATCCTTGCACCCTTCCATTTGTTACCCTATTTTCTCATTTTCGTCGGAATTTCTACGCCGTGATGAATAGCGACATCATGACCGTCAAAGTGATTGCGCTGCTGGAAGACGGAGATTTCGGCCTGCCGCTGCAATTCACCAATTTCCGTGATTAATCAATCATTAGAAAAGAGAGCCGCATGAGAAGCGGAGAAATCGACTTCCCAGACAAAGACATTCCGTTACGCGAGGATGTCAGTTTACTCGGTACGCTGGTTGGGCAAATGTTGTCTGAACAGGGTGGCGAGGCGCTTTTCAGCAAGGTAGAAAAAGTTCGCCGCACGGCGATCGCGCGGCGCGAGGGTACGCCGGTTACCGACGATTTGGCAGCGCTGGTCCGCGGTCTGGAGGTGCCCGAGGCAATGAGTCTGGTGCGCGCCTTTTCGGCTTATTTCCAAGTCGTGAATCTGGCCGAGCTGGTGCACCGGATACGCCGCCGGCGCGATTATCTGCGCGATAACGACACGCCACAGCCGCGTGGCATTCACGATACGATTGCCCGTTTGGCTGCAGCCGGGCTCAGGCTGGATGATGTGCAGGATTACCTGGGCGGCATTCTGTACGAACCGGTTTTTACCGCGCACCCCACCGAAGCCACCCGCCGAACACTGCTCGAGAAACAGCAAATCATTGCCAGGCGTCTGGTCGACCGGCTCGATCCGTCACGCACACCGCAGGAAGAACAGGCACTGCTGTCACATATCCGCTCCGAAATCACGAGTTCGTGGCAAACGGTGGAACATCCCAGTGAACGGATGACCGTGCGCGATGAGCGCGAGAACGTACTGTTTTTTCTGACCGATGTGATTTACCGGATCATTCCGGTGTTCTACGAGGACGTGGAAGACGCGCTGGTTAAGACTTATGGCGAGCAGGCGAATGCAATTCGCGTACCGTTGATGATTCGTTTTGCCAGTTGGGTCGGTGGCGACATGGACGGCAACCCGAATGTCGGCGCCACAACGATACGCGATTCACTGGCCGATCAACGGCAGCTGATTATCGGTCAGTATCGCGCCGACATAGTCACGCTTTCGCGCCGACTCAGCCAATCGGTCGAAAGTGTCGGCATCAACAGAGAAGTTATCGACCGCACGGAACAATACGCCGAAATGTTCCCCACCGTTGCTGCAGCGATACATCGCCGGCAGGGCGATATGTACTATCGGCGTTTGTTGCGGCTGATTTCCGCGCGTCTGGGGGCCACGCAGACCGAAGACAAGCAGGGCTATCACAGCGCCGATGAATTTTTCGAAGATCTGCGCATGATTGCCCGCAGCCTGCGCGATCATCAGGGGCAACACGCCGGTTTATTCGCGGTGCGCCGTCTGTTGCGCCGGGTGGAAGCGTTCGGGTTTCATCTGGCGACTCTCGACGTTCGTCAGGACGCACTGGTGCACCGGCGGGTGGTCGGCCACGCGCTCGGCGAACCGGATTGGCTGGAAATGAGTGCGAAACAGCGCACCGAGCGGTTAGTGCGCGCCCTGAAGGAACCAAAGCCGGATTTCGACGCAGACGACGAATCGCGTGAGACGCTGGCAGTGTTTCGGGCGATCAGTGACAGCCAGACTTTATACGGACCAAATGCCATTGGCCCGTTCATAGTCAGCATGACCCAGGGTGCCGACGATGTGTTGTCGGTGCTGGTCTTGGCACACTGGGCCGGTCTGGCTGACGGCAGTCACGGGATCTCCCTGGATGTCGCGCCGTTGCTGGAAACCGTAGATGACCTGAAGAACGGTCCGGCAATCATGGAAAGTTTGCTTTCCGACAGTACTTACCGCAATCACCTGCAACAACGGGGTTTACGTCAGATCATCATGATCGGCTATTCCGACAGCAACAAGGACGGTGGTCTGGCGGCGTCACGCTGGGCACTGCGTAACGGTGAGAAAGCGCTGGTCCAGGTAATGCGCGCCGCTGATGTGAGCCTGACTCTTTTTCATGGACGCGGCGGCACTATCAGCCGCGGTGGCGGCAAGGTGCATCGCGCAGTGCTGGCCGCGCCCAAGGGATCGGTCAACGGCCGTCTGCGGGTTACCGAACAAGGCGAGATTATCAATGCAAAATTCGGCGTACGTGGCATTGCATTGCGGATATTGGAACAGGCGGCGGGCGCCACGGCGCTCGCAACTTATATCGAACCAAGACAGCTACCAAAGTCGCTGCAATCGCATGACGTGATGGAGCAACTGGCCGATGTGGCGCGCAGTTGTTACCGGGCACTGGTTTATGACACGCCTGAACTGGTCGACTACTTTCGTCAGACTACACCCATCGATGTCATCGAGAGAATGCAGATCGGATCGCGGCCGGCCTCACGCCGTTCCGGAAAAGGCATTGAGAACCTGCGCGCCATTCCGTGGGTTTTTGCCTGGACACAGAGCCGGCTCGTGCTGCCGGGTTGGTACGGTGTCGGGCAGGGTCTGGAGGCTGTCGAAGAACAATTCGGCCTGGACCATTTGCGCAGTCTGCAACAGGAATGGCCATTTTTTGCCAACCTGATCGATGATGTCGAGATGGTTATGGCCAAGGCCGACATGAATATTGCCGCGCGTTATGCTGATCTGGCGGATGACTCGATACGACCATTATTCGACGATATCAGCGCGGCATTCGAACGCACGGTCGATATCGTTTTGAGTATCAAAAGTTCCGAGAACCTGCTGGATGATGACCCGGCACTGCAGCGGTCGATACGGTTGCGTAACCCGTATACCGACCCGATCAGTTTGCTGCAGGTCGATCTGTTGCAGCGCTGGCGTGAAACCGACCGCACCGATAATCATCTGCTCGAAGCGTTGTTCGCCAGCGTCAGAGGCATCGCGCAGGCTCTGCAAAACACCGGCTAGCAGCACTGCAGCGACACCGATGCTCTCAGGAAGACCGTCCAGCCACTGACAGGGAATCGAACCCACGCCACCAGCTTCCCAAGCTGATGGCGTACCTGGAACTGTGGATTCCACCCGAATACGGGCGGGAATTGACCGGTTTCTGAGAAATTTGATTTCAGAGTCGAACCGGTACTCGACATAGATCAATACAGTCAGACGGTGTGACCAGTCACGATCGGGCGGTAGAGAAGTGGTGACGGATAGCCCATGCCGTTTCCAGGCAAAAATATTGAACGAATGCCGTTCAGGTAGCAGTCAGAACGAATCTGGCGTTGCGAATCAACGCCGGGGGGATCCGGGACTCAATTTTTTTGTGCAACTCGGGAAGCTTTGACCAGTGCAGACCCTGACGGTAGTGATGCGCGGTGTGATAGCCGAGATTGCCGGTCAAAAGATTAAAGAGCCAGTTTGTATTGTTGTATGAGGCTCCGAATGGATCATCAGTATCCAGGCCACTGTGATGGTCATGCGTCACCCAAGCCGTAAAAAGCAGGCTAATCACCATCGGTAATACGAAAATAAATAACGCTGGGACGAACCGGAACCAGCACAGCAACGTGACGCCAGCAAGCGTAAGTAGCAGATAGAGTTGAAAGTCGCGTTGTACCCGCGGGTATTTTCTGCCGACCCGAAAGCCTCGATAGTAGGCGGTTGCCGCAGTGGTCAACGTATACTCCAGTGCACTCATCGGTTGGCTATCGGCACGCTTCCATCTGCTCTCATCACGTGTCTGGTCGAGAAAGTTTCTGTGGTGACCCAGCACGTGGTGCAATACCCAAAGGTTTGTGCTCACCCCGGTATGCAGCGCGTAGAAGAACTCCAGCATGCGGTTTAGAAATTTCGAATGAAATGTCACCGTGTGCTGGTGATGATGGCTCCAGGCGCAGATCACTCCTTTTGGTATGATCGACAATAGTGCGTATCCTGCCAGCCACCAGACACTATCGACCAGAAAATACACAATGAAGTCGATCAGACTAATCGTGAGCACAATAGTGACCGGAATCCGATCTGCGGCAAATCTGAACATAGAGTTTTACTGGGATCGGGTAGTGTCTGATCCACTAAATTTTAAGTAATCGGTTGGGTGGAAGTCCGGCAGGCTAGCATTTTGCCTCTGCTTCGAGAAGACCAATGAGCGAAGTACCTCTGGATCTCTTGGCTTCAGTCAATAATGGTCTTGGGAAGCTGATGTCC
>JAUWKW010000226.1 GCA_030614035.1 Chromatiales bacterium
ATGTGGTCGCGGCGGGCCGCTTTACATGATCGAAGCCCGGAGTTTCATCGAGGCAGCCCGGGACAACGGCTTTGGCTTGTATTCCGGCGTCCCTGGTTCATTCCTCACACCATTCATCAATTACGTCATCGATTCGGATGATCTGCGCTATGTCGGGGCTGCAAACGAGGGCCCGGCCGTGGCTATCGCGGCCGGTGCAGACCTCGGTGGGCTGCGCAGCGTGGCGATGTTCCAGAACTCCGGGCTGGGGAATGCGGTTAGCCCGCTGACGTCGCTGACGCATCCGTTCAAGGTTCCGGTGTTGCTGATTCCGACGTTGCGTGGAGACCCGGACGCTGCACCGGACGAACCGCAACACGAGTTGATCGGCGAGATCACGACCGGCCTGCTGGAAATGATGCAGATCCCGTGGGCGTACTTTCCATCGAACGAGGCTGATATCGGGCCGGCGCTGGCGCAAGCGGTTGCCCACATGGAGTCCAACAGCCGGCCCTATGCACTGGTCATGCGCAAGGGCAGCGTTGCGCCCACCGAGCTTGAGACGGAGCCGAATCCGGTCAGTCCCGTCTCGCATTCGGCTCCACCGCTGGTGCCCACCGGCAAACGCCAGGACATGCTGCGGGCGATTCAGGCCGCGAGCCGACCCGACGATGTCATCGTTGCAACGACTGGTTATGCGGGCAGAGAATTGTATGCCTGCGAGGATCGTCCCAACCAATTTTATATGGTCGGTTCGATGGGATGCGCGTCCAGCCTGGGGCTGGGACTTGCCATCGCTTGCCCCGACCGGCGCATTATCGTCATCGATGGCGACGGGGCGGCATTAATGCATCTTGGGGCACTGTGCACCATCGGTCATGAGCGCCCGACGAATCTGCTGCATATCTTGTTGGATAACGGCATACACGAGTCCACCGGTGGACAGGCGACGGTGTCCCACTCCATCGACTTTTGCGCAATTGCCGCTGCGAGCGGTTATCCGCACACCTTTAGCGTGGCCACACCGGAAGATTTGTCCGCGGAGATCGCTGAGCGGAGGGAGGCACTCAGCTTTTTGCACGTGCCGATTTTCCCGGGTGTATTCGAGAAGCTACCTCGTCCGACGATTACACCGGCGGACGTCGCGGTACGGTTACGAAAGTTCCTGGGCGCTGAAAATGCGACGCATTAAAGTAAGGCGATGGCGGACCGAACGATATTGCTGAATCCCGGGCCGGTGACACTGACCAGCCGTGTCCGCGCCGCGCTGTCTCGCGGAGACTGGTGTCACCGAGAACCGGAATTTGCCCAACTGACCCAGGACATTAATGCACGTCTCGCGAAGGTCTATCCCGACATGGAAAGCTCGTTCGATGCCGTGATGATGACCGGCTCCGGTACAGCGTCTGTCGAGGCGATGCTGAACACGTTTGCACCCCGCGATTCCGAGACACTGGTATTGGCCAACGGCGTTTATGGCGAACGGATGGCGGACATGCTGGCGGCGCAAGGCAAACCGCATTTCGTCGCCGAAGTTCCCTGGCTGGAACAGATGGACCTGACACAATTGCCCGGGATCCTCGACCAGCAAGATGGCATCACGCATATTGTCACGGTTCACCATGAGACGACGACCGGCCGTCTGAACGACCTTGGCGGACTCGGCCAAATTTGTCGCGAGCGCGACCTCAAGCTGTTGCTCGACGGCGTCAGCAGTTTCGGCGCCGAAGCCATTGACGCGGACGCGTGGAACCTGGCGGCGGTGGCAGGGACGGCGAACAAGTGCCTGCACGGCGTCCCCGGAATTTCGTTTGTGCTGGCCCGCAAATCGCTGTGGAATGGCGGTGAGTCGCAGGCCAGCAGTGTTTATCTCGACCTCAATCCATACCACCGGTCTCAACACGCTGACGGTGCTTCGCCGTTTACCCAGGCCGTGCAGGTCGTATTTGCGTTGCAGGAGGCGCTGGTCGAACTCGACGATCAGGGCGGGTGGCAGGCCCGTGGCCAGGAATACCGCAAGCGTGCCGACGCAATTGCCGATTGCCTCGATGGCCTTGGCGTGACCACCTTGTTGCCCAGAAATGAGTACTCGGCGGTACTGTGGTCGTACGAATTACCGGACGGCTGGACCTACGGCGGCGTCCACGATGCGTTGAAACAGGATGGCTTCGTTATATATGGCGGGCAGGGCGACCTCGGCAGCCGGATATTTCGGATCGCGCACATGGGCGATATCACGGATGCAGACCTCGAGCGCCTGTGCCTTGCGCTGGACGCATGCTTTTCCGGGGCTGCCCGATGAAAACCGCCGTGATTTTGGCTGCAGGCATGGGCACCCGGCTCGGGGGCGAACTAACCGATCGGCCCAAGGGTTTTCTCGAGCTCGGTGATTGCCCGATCATTGAAGAGTCCGTGCAGCGTTTGTCCGATGCAGGGATCGAACGGATCGTCATCGTCACTGGTTACGGTTCGGAACACTATGAAAAGTTGGCCGCCCGATACCCGCAGCTGATTGAAACGGTACACAACGCCGAATTCGAGAATTCGGGCAGTTTGTACTCGTTGTTCTGTGCGCGTCGAAAGCTCGAGGATGAATCCTTCCTGTTGCTGGAGTCGGACCTGATCTACGAACCGCGTGCACTCGATATACTGATCGGTTTCGAGCAGCCAGACGCTATCCTGTTGTCCGGGCCAACCGGCGCCGGTGACGAGGTCTATGTTGAAAGCCGGGACGGCATGCTGGTCAGCATGTCGAAGTACCGTGAAGCACTTGGTCCGGGTATAGCCGGTGAACTGGTCGGTATCTCCAAGATCTCCCGCGGCTTATTCGGCCTGGTGCTGAACATTGCCGAGGATCACTTCGAAGAGTCCTTGTGGTTTGACTACGAGACCGATGGCCTGGTTGCTGCCGCGCACAACTGGGCGATCGCCTGCCCGGTGATCAACGGTTTGGTGTGGACGGAGATCGACGACGCTGCGCAATTGGAACGCGCCCGAACCGAGGTGTACCCGAAGCTTCAGCAAGCTGACTGAACCCGTAATCGCAGCTGATTCTTAGACTGATACGATCGCCGCCATCAATCGCCGGCTTCGCGTTTAGCGTCTACCTTCTCTCTGAACGCTTCGTAGGAACTCCGCATTTCCGGGCCATTCCACTCGGTCGGTGCAGACAGATACGAGGGATAGTTTTTCTCGAGGTAAGCGAGCACGTATCTTGGCAGATCCTGCGGACCTCCCATCAGTTTGAGCGCCTGGCTTTGGAAGATCATCTGGCCTGGCTTATTGCCCATTTCCATGAACGGCAGCCA
>JAUWKW010000204.1 GCA_030614035.1 Chromatiales bacterium
TAATTAATGGAGATTTAGCATGGCAGTGCAAAAGAATCGAACGACACCATCCCGGCGGGGAATGCGTCGCTCGCATCATAGCGTTAAGCGACCGACGGTGTCGGTGGATCCCAAAACCGGGGAAACTCACCGACGCCATCACGTCAGTCCGGATGGTTACTATCGTGGCCGCAAGATCCTGGAATCCCCGGAAGAGCCAGAACTCGATTAGGCTCTTCGCCTAAGAGTCAATCTGCATTGACGTGCCAGAGTCCGCCCCGACTCGCACGATCCAACGGCCTGGAGGCCGGCCCCACCGATTGCGAAAGCAGCGCATGATACGCCCTACGCTGCCGGTGGATAATAGCCAGCGACCGGTGCGAATAAACCTTCTGGTCACAGAGCCCACGGACACCAGCCGATATTGTGGTTAATCCAGTCAGAATTTCGCTCGACGCCATGGGCGGCGATCTCGGCGCCAGTGTATGCGTGCCCGCCGGGCTGAAAATGGTTCGCCAACGAGACGAGCTAAGCCTGGTCCTGGTCGGACAGATCGAGAAAATTGAACCACTGCTTCAGGGCTTCGAGGATATTAAGGCCAGGGTCCGAATCGTAGACGCCCGTGAAGTCGTGGGTATGGACGAATCTCCCGCTGATGTGCTCCGCAAGAAAAAGAACTCGTCTCTTCGCGTTGCGATCGACCTTGTCCGCCGAGGTGAAGCAGACGCATGTGTAAGTGCCGGAAATACCGGTGCCTTGATGGCGACGGGGCGGTTTGTTCTGAAAACTCTGCCGGGAATTAGTCGCCCTGCCATCATGACGGCGGTGCCGACGATACAAGGTCACGCCCATATGCTTGATCTGGGGGCAAACACGAACTGCAGTCCAGAGAACCTGTATCAGTTTGCGGTCATGGGCTCGGTCGTGGCCAGCGAGATTGAAAATATTTCCCGCCCGCGGATCGGCTTGCTTAACATTGGTGTCGAGGACATCAAAGGCAATGATACGGTACGAGAAGCCGCCGCACTTTTGGGCGCAAGCGCGCTCAACTACGTTGGCTTCGTTGAAGGGGACGACATCTTTGAGCAGAAAGCCGATGTTGTGGTCTGTGATGGCTTCAGCGGAAACGTTGCCCTGAAATCGATTGAAGGCACTTCCAAATTAATTACCCATTATCTTCGGCAGGAGTTCAAATCGGGACTGTATGGAAAGCTTGCGGGCATGATTTCCTGGCCGGTTCTCAAATCACTATCGGCAAAACTTGACCCGCGCCGTTACAATGGCGCCAGCCTGGTTGGTTTGAACGGTATCGTCATCAAGAGTCACGGGAGCGCCGACGAGGTCGCATTTCAGCAAGCGATTCAAACTGCAATGATTGAGGTCGAAAAAGCCGTGCCGGATCAGATCCGCAAGATGCTGGAAGAGCAAGCCGGATAATGTTTTCCAGAATTGCAGGAACCGGTATGTACGTTCCCGAACGGGTGCTGACCAACGCCGAGTTGGCGGAGATGGTCGACACCACGGACGAATGGATTCGCAGCCGCAGCGGCATCGAGCGTCGGCGGGTTGCCGCAGATGATCAAATGACTTCCGACCTGGGGGTCAAGGCGGCGGAGGAGGCAATGAAGGCCGCCGGCGTTACACCGGCGGACATCGATTTTCTGGTCGTAGGTACGACCACGCCGGACCTGGTTTTCCCCAACGTAGGTTGTTTGATTCAGGAACAGCTTGGTGTTCCAGTTTGCCCTGCGTTCAGCATCGAAGCCGCGTGCAGCGGGTTCATCTATGCGCTGAGCGTGGCCGATCGATTCGTTGCAACGGGTCAGGCACAATGTGCCCTGGTCATCGGTGCCGAGACCCTGTCGCGCATTACCGACTGGGAGGATCGATCCACCTGCGTGCTGTTTGGCGACGGTGCGGGCGCCGTCGTATTGCAGCCATCGCAGCAGCCGGGGGTCATCTCGACCCATCTGCGCGCAGACGGCGGCTACAAATCGCTTCTGAATACCGCAGGTGGCGTCTCAAAGCGCCCCGATATGCCTTTGGACAAGTCGCTGAATATCCAGATGCGGGGTAATGAGACATTCAAAGTTGCCGTGAGAAGCCTGGAAACGATCGCTGACGAGACGCTCGCGGCCAATGATATGGACACCTCGGAGATCGATTGGCTGATACCGCATCAGGCCAACCATCGAATCATTCAGGCAACCGCCAAGCGCCTTGGCATGCCAATGGAGAAGGTTGTGTTGATCGTCGAGGACTACGGCAACACGTCGGCGGCATCCGTGCCGATGGCGCTCGATGTGGCTGTAAAAGACGGTCGAGTCAAACGTGGCGATGTTTTGTTGCTGGAAGCGTTTGGCGGGGGAATGACCTGGGGTTCAGCGCTGATCCGCTATTGACGATACCGCCCGCTCACACTGCGCATGTCCTTTGCTTGTTGATTTCTTATCGCTTTGGTCCCATTTGCTGAACACACCACCGGCCGCGCCAAACGCATCGGCTTGGTTGCCGGCCCTGTGCTGGCCGCCGTCGTATTCCTGGCGTTGCCACAGCAGTACATCGACGAAATGGGCGCCGTTGTCGAACTATCGCGACAGGCCCGGGCGATTGCCGCTTTTGGTATCTGGATGGCGGTGTGGTGGATGACCGAAGCCATACCGCTGTATGCAACTGCGCTGATGCCGCTGGCCGCATTTCCGCTGACGGGCGCGACGACGATCAAACAAGCCGCCGCTCCTTATGGGCACGAATTGATTTACCTGTTCTTGGGCGGCTTTATCATTGCGCTGGCGCTGGAGCGTTGGGGATTGCACCGGCGCATGGCCCTGACTGCGCTGCGTGCCGTCGGCACCAGTCCGTGGCTGATTATCGGTGCATTCATGGGTATCGCAGCTGCGTTGAGCATGTGGGTCACCAATACCGCCACGACAATTATGCTGCTACCGGTCGCCGTCAGCGTTATCGATCTGCTGCAAACCCGAATCAACAACGACAGTAACGAGCCCGGTAATGCAGACGATACGGGACAAAATTTTCCAGTCTGCCTGTTGCTTGGAATTGCCTACGCCGCCTCCATTGGCGGCATTGGGACAATTGTTGGAACCGCACCGAACCTGTTTGTCGTTTCTTTCCTGCAGAATCAACTCGGCATCGAGATCAGCTTTGCACGCTGGATGCTGATCGGTGTGCCATTGGTATTGGTGTTCGTCCCGTGTGTCTGGCTGTTGCTGACCCGGGTCATCTATCCGGTCTCTAAGCGCACGATTCCCGGCGCATTTCAGTTGCTGAAAGCGGAAAGTCTTGAGTTGCCAGCAATGCAACGTGGCGAGAAGCTTACTTTAATGGTGTTCGCTGCGACCGCGCTGGCATGGGTGTTTAGGCCACTGTTGAATCAGCTGCAGGTGGCCGGTGTCAGGCCGCTGGAGGGCCTGACCGACCCGGGAATTGCAGTGCTGGGCGCGTTGCTGCTGTTTGTACTGCCTGCAGATTCCGAACATCGCCGGTTCGTCATGGACTGGGAGACCGCGGTCAAATTGCCCTGGGGCCTGTTGATCCTGTTCGGTGGTGGGCTGAGTCTTGCGGCTGCGCTGGATGCTAGCGGCTTCAGCGCCTTCCTGGGCAGCCG
>JAUWKW010000112.1 GCA_030614035.1 Chromatiales bacterium
CGGACGCCCTGCCGGTTATTACCTATGACGATCGTATGACGTTTCATCTGAATGACGAGGTGATCGAAGTTATTCATGTGCCGGTGGCACACACTGATGGCGACTCGGCGTTTTATTTTCGCGAAGCCAACGTGTTGCACACCGGCGACGCATTTATCAACCGCGGCTATCCGCTGATCGATATCGCCAGTGGTGGCAGCATCAAGGGCCTCATTGAGGCTGCCAACCAGATGCTCGAAATCGTGGACGACGAGACGATCATTATTCCGGGGCACGGGCCACTGGCCGACCGGGCCCGAATGATCGAGATCCGCGACATGCTGGCCGACGCGCGCGCGCGGGTTGTGGCACTGATCGATCAGGGTATGAGCCTTGCTGAGATCAAGGCGGCCAAGCCGCTGGCCACACTGGATCCTGAGGGGGGGCAGGCCCTGATCAAGGGCCGGGCCTTCGTTACGATCATCTACCAGAGTGAAACCGGCGACTGGGAAATTCCGGCGGAGATTACCCGCTGGAATCAGTGAGTCGGGCTGCACCCGTTGGCATGATATAAAGACCAGGACGTACCGACAGAAAAATCCGGGACCGAAAATCAGCGGAGGACAATATCGTGAGTGTCGCCTACCCATGGCTGGAACCCCCCTAGCCCAAGAAAAAAATGCCCAAAGAACAGCTGGAGGACACGCTGCAGAAGCTGCTGGCACAAAAAAACATCTGCGTGCTTGCAACGATTGGTGAAAACGGCCGGCCAATCGCGAGCCCAATCGAGTACTACGCCGACGGCCTGGACCTGTACATGCTGCCGGATCCCGGCACGCCAAAGCTGAAGGCGATGCAGCGGGATCCATATATGTCACTGTCGGGCAACCTCGACTATTTCGGTTGGCAAAGTGCGCGCGGTCTGCAGTACTTTGCCCAGGCCGAGATTATCGAACCACACGCACCCGGCTGGGACCATGGCATGGACGTGTTTCACTGGAAGCCGTGGATGGAAGACCTCGGCATGGACTCGAGCAAACCGTTCGAGCGCCAGGTGGCGAAGATCGTGCCGTACAGGATTCTCCTGACCGACACCTGGCTGTGGAAGAACGGTTACTCGGCCAAGCAGGTCTGGGAACGCGACGCTTGAATCCAGACGCCGCAGGACGCGTTGCGCTGGCACTCCGCGCTGAATTCCCAGCGCTCACCACCAGTACCGGAGCCAATAGACCGTGAGCCCCCTAAAATCGCCAACCGTGCTCGTAACCGGCGCCAATCGCGGTATCGGCTTCGAATTCGCCAAGCAATATGCAGAAAAAGGCTGGCGAGTCATCGCCTGTGCCCGGCAACCGGAGGAAGCAGCAGCGCTCAAAAAGCTTGCAGCGGAATTTCCGGACGTCAGTATCAAGCCGTTGGATGTCAGTGATCTGGACTCGATCGATGCGCTGGCCACACGGCTCGAGGGCCAGCCGATCGATATCCTGATCAACAATGCAGGCGTGTTCGGTGAATTCGCGGACCAGTCCTTCGGGGCCCTGCGGCACGACAAGTTCGACATGTTTATGCGCACGAATGCGCGCGGTGCCTTGAAGATGTCTGAAGCGTTTGTCGACCACATCAAGGCTGGCCGGAAAAAAAAGATCATCGCGATTACATCCCAGGCCGGTTCGTTCGGCCTGAACAGCGGCGGTTTGCCCGGGCAGTATTTCTACAAGGCGAGCAAGGCTGCGTTGAACATGTTCATGCGCAATGTTGCGGCGGACCTGAAAGAGCACGGCATCATCGTTGGTATTTTGTCGCCGGGCATGGTCTTGACGCGGCCCGCGCCGGAGAGAAAGTTTCCCGGCCTGATTGAGCCGCCAGAGAGCATCGCCGGCATGATCGAGGTTATCGACGGTTTGACGCTGGAACAGTCGGGCGCGTTCATTCGCTACACGGGCGAAGTTCAGCCGTGGTAGCGGCGGTTTCAACCTGCCTATGAAAATGCCCGAAGACGTCAGGCGCAGGAACGGCACAATTCTGGCGATTGCTGTTGCCGCTTTCGTTTTGGTCGCCGTCATCCAGGGGCTCCGCCTGGGTTTTGTGCCGCTGTCCTGGGGCTGGTACAGCCCGATCTATGAGAAAGACGGTATCGCGATCGAAGGCTATGACCCGGTCGCCTATCACCTCGGCAGCAAAGCGCGGTTGGGTCAGGAATCGATTCGTTACCGGTGGCAGGACCTGGACTGGTACTTCGCCTCGGAACAGAACAAGGCGCTTTTCCACGCAGCGCCGGAAAAATACGCGCCGGCGTTCGGTGGTTATTGTGCCAAGGCCGTCAGCTCGGGATTTTCGGGCGGCGGCAACCCGCGCGTCTGGCACATTCAAGACGGCAAATTGTATTTCTTCTTCAGCGACGGAGCCAAAGAAAGTTGGTTGGCCGAAATCGATGCAGGCATCGTTCGGCGCAGCGAAGCGAACTGGTTCAACCGTTGAATCGATAAAAACTAACGACTAATGGGATACAAACCTCGATGACCTGGTACGCATTCTGGAACTACTTGCATATTCTAATCCTGGTGTTCTGGTTGGGCACCGACCTTGGCGTCATGCTCGGCGCCAAAAAATCCAAAGACGCCACATTGTCGCTGGAGTCCCGCATGGTCGCGTTGCAGCTGGCGCTAAAACTCGATGTGATCCCACGGATCATGGCGGCCCTGGCTCTACCGATTGGCATGTTGCTAGCCCGACACCTGGGCCTGGTCCAGATCGGCAATCCCGGCATGGCGCTGATGTGGCTGGTGGCGTTCGGCTGGATCTCTATCAATCTTGCCGCCGGCGCAACCCACGACAAGCCGATCGGTAAGACGCTGCAGAAAATTCAATGGGTATACCTGGTGATTCTCGGCAGCGCGTTGCTCGGCACGGCGATATGGTCATGGACCGGGTCCGGGCCACTCGGGGCAAACTGGCTCGCGCTAAAAGTTGCCCTCTACGGCATCATCTGCTGGATTGCGATCGGCATCGATTGGGCCTTCGGTCCGGGCGTCGTCGCGTTCGCAAAGATCACGGCCGACGGATCGGCGCCGGAGCTCGAGCGGGCGTATTCGGCCAGTGTCGATAATTCGGTGCGCTTCGTGTTGGGCTTATATCTGTGCCTGGTGATCATCGGCTGGCTGGGCGTCGCCAAGCCGCTGTAGCAAACGGCTGCCCGCCAGCGGTATCTGTTCTTCAAAAAGAACAATGAAACGTTTCGCAACAATCGTCGCGGGCAGTTTGATTTTGCTGTTGGCAACGGCCGTTGTTTATGTCGGTCTGATTCTGCCGCGCACGGCACCGCCGGCAGACATCGAAATTGTTTCAACGCCGGAGCTGGTCGAGCGCGGGCGCTATCTCGCAGAGCATGTGATTCTCTGTAACGATTGCCATTCGGAGCGTGACTGGACCCAGTATGGAGGTCCTCCGATGCCACCGATTGGCGCGGGCCGGGCGTGCATGACCCGCCAGACCGCAGTCGCCGGCATCATGACGTCGGAATCCAATTTCCCGGGCGTTTTGTGTATTCGCAACATCACATCGGATAAAGACACCGGTATCGGGGACTGGACCGCTGGCGAAATCATTCGCTCGATGCGGGAGGGCATTGGCAGAGACGGGCGTGCGCTGTTTCCGATCATGCCGTATTTTATTTTCAAGGACATTTCTGACGAAGATTCGGCCGCTATAGTTGCGTACATGCGCGCCTTGCCGCCGGTGCGCGCGGAACGCGCTGACCGCGACATCGACTTTCCAATGAATGTATTGATCCGGCTATGGCCAGAGCCGCTGACCGACCCCGTGCCGACACCGGACCGAGCCGATTCCATTGCCTGGGGAGCTTATCTGACCGCTATCGGTCGCTGCTCGTTCTGTCACACGCCGCGTGCCGGGCGGGGCATAGCTGGTATCACGGGCAAAGAGTTTGCGGGAGGTGTGCCGTTCGCGATCGGTTCGAAAGTCATGTATTCGAAAAATTTGACGCCCCATGCAACTGGCATCGGCAACTGGACCCGAGAAGCCTTTATCGCCCGTTTCAAAGCTTATTCCGAACCGCTGACAGTCGCACCGGAAGACAACACTTTAATGGACTGGAACGCCTATGCCGGAATGACGGAGGCAGACTTAAGCGCAATCTACGATTATTTGCAATCGCTGCCGCCGGTGGAATTCGTACAGCAGGAGCTGTAGGCAGCTGCATATTCAATCCGGCACCACGTGGCCGTGATCGCTTCCAATCACTCAGCGCCCCGCGAGCCCAATGCGCGACCCCGCCACAGGATCAGAAACAGGAATCCAAAATACGCGATCAGCATGAACCAGAACTCGTGGATTCCCCGGTTAAAGCCAAAGCGCGCGATGTTTTCAAACAGGATGAAGGCGACGGTGAAGACAACTGCGGTCAGAGTGGCAGCAACTGTCCAGCCCGCGGCGCGCCGCTGCGGGCGCACGCAGACAGAGTAATAAACCACCAGGAACGCCACCGAATAGCTGTTCAGCAGCTCCCGGTAGAGTGGCGCGTGTTGGAAGTAGTGATTGACCCAGAACGCTCCGGCGCCGAGAAACGTGATCAGCGCGTATTTCCACTCGGGCAGCGGGGCCTTGAGCACACGCTCCCACATCAGCACCAGGAAAATATATGCGAGCCAGGTGCCGAACACCAACTCGTAAAATTCCACCGTTCCCTGCCAGGCCGTATCGATCATGGTTGTTTTCGTGACGCGCGGGACCGGTCTGCCGGGACCCGCCGGCGGGAGCTACCGGAGCTCTCCAGGGCTCACCGCTTCGGGCTAGAGCTCTGGCTCGGCAAATGGTTCTCGCGGTTTTGCGTCAGGCGGCAGAGAGATCTGGTCGAGCTCCGCCGTCATCAGCACCCCGGTCAGTTGTGCAGCGACAGCTGCCTGTTTGACGAACAAGTCCTTGTCAAAAGTGTTGAGTCGGGCCTGCGTAGACCAGTAGGCGCTCATGTTCGAACTCATGCCGTAGCCGGGATAGTTTTTCTTGACAGCCACATCGCTCATTCCGGACCAGTTTCCCTGGCCTCCGCGCGGGGGTGATTGCACCATAGTGCGGGGTACGCCAGCCGCTTCGACTGCACGAATCGCCTCGCTGATCAACACATCATTGTCCTGCGCGAATATCAACGTTTGTTCCGGAAGGCCGGTTTCAACAAACAGTTCGCCTTCCTCGGTGAACTCGAGCTGGCCAAAGTGCTCCATGCCGATGGTCGCAACAATCTTGCCGACGATTTCGGGATGCATCGCGTACCAGTCATTCATGTGCCGGTGCGGCATAAAGTGCTGGGAGTCGATCATAACGGTGAGCGTCCGCGGCCGATCCTCTTGTGCAAAATTCGAGAAGTACCGTATGACGGACAATATCGCGAAGCCGCCGTTGTCTTGCGTCAGATTGGGACCGTCCGAGTGAGTGATAACGAGCACGTGTTCGTCCGCGGCCGTTCCGTAATTTTTTCCGGGCAAAAACCCGGTGTAGAAATACGCAGTAGCATCTTGTTCCTCGGCCAATAGCGTTAACGTCGCTTCCTGGCCAAGCTGGGCTGCCCGTAGCACCCGCCGACCCGACACCCTGTCAAGGTACAGTCCCGGCACGCCGGTCTTGCCGGGTTTCAACAATGGAAACGTGTACAGTCCGGCTGCGCGCCACGG
>JAUWKW010000191.1 GCA_030614035.1 Chromatiales bacterium
TCGGGCGAGCCGGTTCGTGGCGATCTCTGGGATGAAAAAGCCGAATCGGGTATGGGCCACATCGAGCTTGCCCGCTGGGCCGACTTGATATTGATCGCGCCTGCCACGGCGAACCTGATGGCGCAGCTGGCGGGTGGATCAGCAGAAAACCTGTTGACCACCGTTTGCCTGGCAAGTGATGCCCCGGTCGTGCTGGCGCCTGCAATGAACCAGGCGATGTGGCGCAATGCGTCAACACAGGCGAACCGGAAAAAGCTCGAAGACAGAAATGTCCGGTTTATCGGTCCCGAAGAAGGCGAACAGGCCTGCGGCGACGAAGGCCCCGGCCGCATGACCGAACCAGTCGACATTGTGGCTCGACTCGGTATGGGCAAGGTTGCCGGAATTCTTCGCGGCTTACAGGTCATGGTAACCGCCGGCCCGACTCGTGAAGCCATTGATCCAGTGCGGTTCGTCAGCAACAAAAGCTCCGGGAAAATGGGCTTCGCGATCGCGCGCGCAGCGGCTGATGCCGGCGCGCTGGTTACGTTGATCGCCGGGCCGGTGAGTTTGACGACGCCCAAGGGAGTCGAACGCGTCGACGTTGAAAGTGCCACTGATATGTATGATGCGGCGATGGACAGAATCAGCGGCACCGACATTTATATCGGAGCCGCCGCTATTTCAGATTATCGTCCCGCCCAGGTGGTTGCCAAAAAAATCAAGAAAATTGCAGAGACCTTTTCGCTGGAAATGGTCAAGTCACCGGATCTGCTCACCGCTGTGGCGGCGCTGGACAGCGGTCCGTTTACTGTCGGCTTCGCCGCAGAAACGGACGAACTCGAAAAACATGCGTTGACTAAACTCGAAGCTAAAAAGCTGGACATGATTGTCGGGAACCTGGTCGGCGACGGTGTAGGTTTTGACCGCGATGACAATTCGGCCATCATTATGTGGGAGGGAAGCCGTCACGCGATTCCAAACATGCCTAAAACCGAACTTGCCCGGCAGCTTGTTGCGATGATTGCGAGCCAGTACAGAGCTACGGTGAGCGCTGAAGCAGGTCAGTCAAGACCGATGGCATCCTGAGGCCCGCCTCGCCTTGGCAGCACGAAAGATCCAGCTACGGGTCCTAGACGAGCGGCTCGGCCGCGATTATCCATTGCCTGACTACGCCACGAAGGGGTCAGCTGGAATCGATCTCCGCGCTTGCATCGATCAGCCGCTCCTCGTTGAACCAGGGCAGACGGAGTTGATACCCACCGGCATTGCCATTCACATCAAAGACCCGGAACTGGCGGCAGTCATTCTTCCGCGCTCTGGGCTCGGCCATAAACATGGGATCGTTCTCGGGAACCTGGTTGGACTCATTGATTCCGATTATCAGGGACAGGTGCTGGTTTCCTGCTGGAACCGCGGCTACCAGCCCTTTACGATCGACCCGGGCCTGCGCTTAGCGCAGATGGTCATCGTCCCGGTCGTGCAGGTTGAATTTGACGTTGTCAGTGATTTTGATTCCAGCACGCGCGGTGATGGTGGCTTTGGCCATACAGGACAATCCTGACAGCACGGCGTAAGCCTCAGGTGTTTTCCGGTAGCGCGAGTAAACGAACTGCTTGGGTTTGCCGCGAGGCAGGCGGCTTCTAGTTCATAGCCTTGAGTTCTCTAAAGCGCTGGATGTCGCCATCAAATTTCGCCAACAGCTGGGTCTGTACTGACCGGGACATATTCAGGCTCTGCTCGTAGCGAAGAATCGAGTCCAGTGTATCCGCCAGTTCCCTGGCAAGTTTCTCATCGATTGGCGGCGCTGATTCGTCTGGGTTATAAGGGCGGAATCGCTGCGCATCCTTTTGGAGCTTCGCCAGTTTGCTGCGCAGGTTGTCCAGATATATTTCGGTCACGCGGATCTGATCGGCCAGCAATTCGGCCCGCCGGTCGCGCAGGTCCGCAATCTCGTCTACCGTCAGGTAGGTGCTGAGCAAAATCCTGTCGCGCAACGCTGCTTCTTCGCGTTCCAGTTGCAGCTGGGCTTTTATTGCGGCCTGGCGCAGGATCTCGGCCAATTCATCGGCCGTTTTCTCCCCGCCTACGACATCCACCGCGACGCCGTGGGAGTTCAGTATGTAGTGGCCGAGCTCGGAATATTCCGGTGGAACATGATCGGAGTAATGGATGTTACCCTCGTTATCGACCCACCGATATAGCTTTCCTTCGCCGGCGCCAGAGTCAGGCGCGACAAAAAATGAAACGACGGCAGCCGCCAGAATTAGCCGCGATCTTCCCATGGTACGGTCCCGTGAATTTAACCAAAGCCAGATAACAGGCCGATTATCCCGTGGGACCGGTGTGCAAACAGTGACGTAGTTCTATGATTTTTGGACTGATCCAGACAGCTCGCTGCCTTACACGCCATAGCGCTGGCGGTATTCGGCCACGGCTTCGAGGTTTCCGACATAATCCTCGGAAGTTTCAAGATAGGCAATGAGATCATCGAGGCGAATAATGCTGGCCACCTCGATTCCAAGCGATTGCTTGGTCTCCTGAACAGCAGAAAGATCGCCCGTACCTTTTTCCTGCCGGTCCAGCGCGATCAAGGCGCCGGTGGGTTCACCGCCGGCTTGCCGAATCGCCGCTATAGCTTCCCTCATAGCGGTGCCGGCGGTAATCACGTCGTCGATGATCAACACCCGGCCTTCAACCGGTGAACCGACGATCTCGCCACCATCCCCATAAAGCTTTGCCTCTTTCCGGTTGAAGCAAAACGGGAGGTCAACGCCATGTTGCTCGGCCAGCGCCGCAGCCGTGATTGTCACCAGGGGTATGCCCTTGTATGCCGGGCCAAACAGCATATCGAACTCGATGTCTGAGGCCATAGCAGCGTCAGCGTAGTATCGTCCGAGCTTCGCGGCCGCGTAGCCAGTGCCGAACTTGCTCGAGTTAAAGAAGTACGGACTGATACGCCCGGACTTCAATTTAAATTCGCCGAACTGGAGCGCTCCGACTTCCAGCGCCAGTTCGATGAATTCTGTCCTGTAAGCGCGCACTTCGTGTTCGACGCCAGATTGGCTAAAAATTCCCGCGATGCATGGGCCAGATGAGGCACATCGCCCCTTCTGGTAGAGTATCGCACACCCCGTTGTCCTTTAAAGTACGAGTGCCCGTTGTACCGGGCGATTGCTGTTATTTGTATGCGAGTAATCAGCCTGAATGCCAACGGAATTCGTGCTGCCTCCCGCAAGGGTTTCTTCAAATGGCTTTCGCGGCAGTCGGCCGACGTGGTGTGTATCCAGGAAACCAAGGCCCAGATTCACCAGCTCGATGCGCCGGAATTCAGCCCGCGCCGTTACCACAGCTTCTACGAGGATGCGGAAAAAAAGGGTTACAGCGGTGTTGCTTTATATTGCCGTCGCGAGCCTGATGAAATTATACGTGGGTTCGGATCAGCTGAATTCGATCCCGAAGGGCGTTACCTTGAGGCACGATTCGGCGATTTAAGCGTCGTATCTCTCTATCTCCCGTCGGGTTCTTCCAGCGATGTGCGACAGCAGGCGAAGTTTCGCTGCCTCGATGAATTTGGTGACTACCTCGATCGGATTCGCGGCAACGGTCGAACCTACGTTATATGCGGCGACTGGAATATCGCGCACAAACAGATCGATCTGAAAAATTGGCGTTCGAATCAGAAGAATTCGGGCTTTCTGCCCGAAGAACGTGCTTGGATGACAGAGTTACTTGACGATCGCGGATTCGTGGACGCATTCCGCGAAGTTAATGCCGAGGCTGACCAGTACACATGGTGGTCAAATCGCGGCAGGGCCTGGGAAAAAAATGTTGGGTGGCGTATCGATTACCAGGTGGTATCACCGACGCTGAAAAACCGGGTGCAACGTGCATCT
>JAUWKW010000116.1 GCA_030614035.1 Chromatiales bacterium
TTGGCCGCGTTATTCGCGCCTTCCCACCGTTTTACGAAGTCACTGTCCAGGTCGAACAGATCCAATAAACGACCGGTCGTATGATTGATAATGTCGTCAATAGTTTCAGGAAGGTTATAGAACTGTGGCATCGGTGGCGCAATGATTGCACCGTTCAGCGCCGCTTCGTGCAAAAGCTTGCAGTGCCCCGCGTGCAGGGGCGTTTCGCGGGGCACTAATACGAGGCGGCGGCGTTCTTTCAGAACCACGTCGGCAGCGCGAACGACCAGCGTGTCGGCGTACGACGTGACTATTCCGGAAAGTGTCTTCATCGAACAAGGAACGACGATCATGCCACCGGTCTTGAACGAACCGCTGGAAATCGTGGCGGCGAGATTGTGGTCATTGTGAACGACATCTGCCAGGGCCTCGACATCCTTGACCGCCCAGTCGGTCTCGATGGCAATATTCAGCTTGGCGCCGTTGCTGATAATCAGGTGCGTTTCAACATCCGGAACCGTCTTGAGCACTTCCAGCATACGAATGCCGAAGATGACACCGCTGGCGCCCGACATGCCGACAATCAGTCGCATCGCAGGCCCCGGATCCGGGCTGAAACTTTATTTGCTGGCTGCATTTGCTTCGTGTGTTTGTTCTAAGCCGGCTCCATTAAATACAGACCGGAGCCGTGCTGCAAGGGCGCAGGGGCTTCGCATCAAACCATGTGCACCCTTCGGCCACGGTGTTGAGCAGGGGTTCCGGGTTCCACGGAGGCCTTCAGGCGGTAGTCATCGCCAATGTCCCCGCTGCCGTGAAAATACATCTCTGTTTCGCCATCGATGTTGCGTAGGCGTTCCCGGTATTGGTTCAGCAATTCGAGCATGGCCTTCTCGCCAACGAACGGGATGCCGTGAGCAATATTCGGCTCCAGCACCTGGTAACCACACAGCGCCAGAACACCGGCATGTATCGGCCACAGCACGCGCTCCATGTCACCGTTCTTGCCGTCCGGTAGAAACGCCGCCGCCGGAGCACTGGCCGTAAACGACAGCATCGCGCGGCGGCCGGCGAACACACCATCGTCCCAGGTGCGCCCAAAATCATAGGTCACACCAAACGCAAAGACTCGATCGATCCAACCTTTCAGGATGGCCGGCAATGAAAACCACCCCATCGGAAACTGCAGGATCAAAAGATCGGCGGCCAGCAACTTGTCGATTTCAGCCTGCACCTCCGGCGCAAACGAATCGGTTTTGGCTGCGTGGGCCTGTTCGTGGCCGAGATTGAAACGTTGCGGGTCCAGACGTCGTGTCACATCACGTGGCCCTGCGACGGCATCGAAGTCCTGCGAATACAAGTCCGAAACGACGACCGTGTGCCCCTGATTGGTGAGAGTTTCGACGGCAACGTCCTTTAAGGCACCATTAAAGGACCGCGGCTCGGGATGGGCGTAGACGATCAGCACATTCATTGGTTTTGCTCTTGCTTTAAGGTGCGCGTCGCCGAAAGCATGCCGGAAGCGCGGTTTGAATGCACCCTGCGCCCGCGAGACAAGCTTAAGTGCTTGTCCTGACTCACATTAATGCCAAAAACTGCTGAGCCAGCGGGCCCGGCGACGGCAGCAGAACGGCCGAAAGCCCTGACCGGTCCAGTAGTCAGTAGATAAATTCCGGTGTTGTCTCGAAGATGTGAAATCGGCTGGCTTCAGGAGTGTGATCGACCGCACATTTCTGGCGTAGCGATGGGGCTACAGTCAGGCGCAGGAAGGAACTCTGCGCGGAATATCAATGGCGATTCTCAAAAGTTTGTTCAAGGGCGCTAAGCGGGCGTCCGGGCGCGGGGATAACCCTCTGCCCAAAAAAATTCGCACGGTCAGTCCACCCGGCCAGCGCAAGGCGCGCATCAATCCAGAACCACTGCCGAAAGCGCCGGCAGACTCGGAGGTGCCGGATTACGGTGCCGATGCCCTGTCGCTGGAAGGTGACGCGGTACCCGAGGACAATCCTTATGGGACCCATTCCTGGGAGATGGACCCGGAAGCCGATACGCGACGCTTGAAAACGCTGGCAATCGACCCGAGAACCGGGAAACCCGATTCGGATAATCCTTACGAAAACGTCGAGTCGCGCCCCGGCTGGAAAAAATAACCGGAAGCGGTGTTCGCCACCCCCGCAGCAAGAAACTCACGCCGCTGCATCGGGCGTTTCAAGGAAGACTCATGCAGATCATGCTGTCTTCGCCGCGTTCTTCGACGCATTCCTGGCGGCGCCTTTCAAGATCTTCCGGCGTTAACTCTGACGATCCATCGAGACCTGTTTCCCGCTCCAGCTGATAGACACGGAATTGTAATTTTTCGATCTCGTTCCGGAGTTCTTGATTCTCACGCCGCAGCTCTGCTGCGGTCTGCTCCACGTAGCCGCGGTCACAGGCACTGAGCGACGCGATCGTCAGCGCAGCGATGGCCACTGCAATTACCGCGCTGGAGGATTTCGGCCGCGAACGGAATTGATCTGAATTCGCCATGCCAAGCATGCTGACGCCTGTCAATCAAAACCGCAATGCCTGGCAGGTGGAGACTCCGTAAATCGCGTCCCCGGCTCAGTCTTGTTCCGGCCGAAAACAACGTTCAAAAATTTCCACGCTGCAGGTATCAAAGTGGTTCACGCCCTCAAGCGGCCAGACGCGATAGTACGGTGTCCCGTTCCAGTCCGCCGCCCGGCGACGGTAGAGGTAACCTTTACCAACCTGATAACCCTCCAGCCCGGAATTGTTGCAGGGCTTGTAAACGCATCGACATTTCCTGATCACCAGAAATCTCCATTCCCCGTGGTGCACCGTATTCGGGTGTACGAGGCAGTCCAGAATGTCGGTAACTATGGAGATTGATCGGTCCGGGTTCCTGTCCGGACAGGTCACTTTGTTGTCCGCCGGCGGATGAATTCCGACGCGCTGCAACATGACGCGCAGACTGCCAGTCATTCCTTGCCGATGGGCCAGTATCCCCCCTCCCGGCGGTCCCACTTGTCCCCAAACCGGTACTGCACCTCCAGGATCGCTGTATCCAGGCTGCCCTGGTAGAAGTCATTCAGCGCCAGAAGCTCCTTGTCGATAAAAAAGGACTGATATTCGAAACGCATATGCACGTGCTTCGACAACGAGGCCCCGACCCCGACACCCATCAGCAGGTCCGTGCCGGTGTCGTCCAGATTGCGCGTGATGACGGGACCACCGCCGACTGGTGTCAGCACCTGGTTGCTATCGGCGTCCCAGTACGACAACCCGATCTTGAAATAGCCTTCCCAGCGCTTCAGGAACGGGAGTATTGCGAGCCCACTGGCCTGGTAGGCCGAGATATCCAGGGAGACGTTCGTGTCGTATAAGCCCGGGACTTCCGGCAGAAAAATTGCGGAGTCACTCCATTGCGGGTTGCCGCCGTCGAGATAGCCCAGTTCGGCCGCAAAAAAATCGTTGAACCGGTAACCGGTATTGATGACGAAGCCGGAATCGCCGCTGCCATCGTCATACTCACCGTAAGGGTTGTCGGCCTCGCCGACACCCGTAGTGGCGAGAGCCAGGCCCCCTCCGGCGTACCAGCCACGCATTCGACGCAGCTCAACCTCTACCTCCTGGGCATTCACAACCCCGCAGGCCAACATAAGAACCACAGCCGTGATCAGTATGCGCATGATCCCCTACCTCCAACCGCGCGGCGCGGATTTGTATTCGCAGCTTCAGCGCGGACTTCGTTGTGGACGAACGATCAGCCTGGAGTATGGGGCGGTGCCTGATAACTGTGGCTTACACGTGGCTTACAGGTGACTTACGGCTGCTTGCGACGGCGCGCCACGGCGCTTTCATGCAGGCAAAAAAAAGCCCCGCGATATGCGGGGCTTTACATAAAGAACGTTCCGGCCGTGTTACGGCTGCGTGGACGCCTGCAGCGGTTCCGCCGCGCTCACGTCCGGCGAAACACTGATCGTAATGATCCGATCGTCGTTCCATGGGGACACGTCGACGTTCACACCCAACACCGCGGCATAGCCTTGCAGTGTCGGGATCGTGAATTGTTCGTGGATCTGCTGTTCGGTGATCGTGAACATGCCGCGCTTGGTGCCGGCCGCCAGAACTTCCGCGTACGGGGAGACGTACGAAATTTGCAGCGCGGTCTTGGTGAAACCGTTAGCCACGACCATGTCGCGGAAACACGACGCATCGGTCATCGAATTCAGCGCCATCGCTGCATTTCCAGTCTTGCGGATCAACTCGCCACGTCGCTGGAACAAAGGTGTCTTGATCTTGATGTCGTGCGCCACGGCTTCTTCCATCAGGCCCTTGTCGCTCAGGAACTGCAGCCACTCGAGGTCGCGCTTGACCAGTGCATCATTGGCCCGGTGCTCATACGACGCCTCGATATTAAAAGTTCTGACGACGTTCGTAATGGCTCTGCCGAACTCAGCCTCGCGCCCGGCAACCAGATCGTCCGGCATGCCGGCTTCGGATGCCAGGATCAGCCCCACGGCCTGACCGATTTCTTCCTGCCTGGACAGCATGGTGCTTTCCATCGACGCCAGCTTCGCTGATGCCGCGTCCATTTGTTCCATGACCCTGATCATGCGCGCCTCGTCCTCGGCGCTGCCAGCCTGCGCTGCAAAGACGACGAACGTCGATGATGCCAGTCCAACCAATACGGTCAGAATTGAGCGTGCGTTCATAACTTACCCCCGGTCTTCGTGATGCCGTCTGGGCTGCCCCGATGGCGCAGCCAGAACTCAAGGCATGCAGCATACTCCTTCGCGGCCGCCACACCAATGCGGGCGACGGGGCTCAGGAATATCAAGGAAATTGAGGTAGTTGCGCCGAACTACCCGGGATCATGCGTCCAGAATCGGGAATGGGCGCTGCCCGGCGCCGGCGGTCGCAACGGGGCGTGGGGTTTTGCTAGCGGCGTGCGCTGTCTTTAACCGGCACCACCATTTCCAGTGTCTTCTCCACCACCGGCTCGTCCGCAGCCTGGTCTTCGGGCTGCTCTGACGATTTGGCTCCGCGCGTGCGTTGCATCTCGATTCTGCCGTTGAACGTGGCGCCATTGTCGATGCTGATTCGCGGCGCAAATATATTGCCGCTGACGTCAGCCGTCTTCGTGATGATCACCGCCTCTTCGCTGTGAATGTCGCCTTCAACGGTGCCTTCGGCAATGAACTGTAACGCCTGAATATCGGCTTTACCCTTGCCTTGTTCGCCGATGGTTAACTTTCGGCGCGGAATGGCGATGGCGCCTTCAACCGTCGCCTGAACTATCAGGTCCTCATCGGCCGATAAAACACCTTTAAATCTCAGGGTCGGCCCGAGCACGCAAGGCTCTTCGGGTACGCCCGCCTGATTGGCAGCTTGTTTGCTTTTGGATTTCTTGAACATCGCTAAGCTCCTGAATAACGCACTTTGCAGGAAACGGCCCACCACGGCCGCCGTACTCCAGCCACCCTACCTGATTCCGAACCGGATACAAGTACAGGGGTCGGTATTATGGCAAATTAACTTAAGCTGTTGAAAATAAACAATATACAGGTCAAAT
>JAUWKW010000245.1 GCA_030614035.1 Chromatiales bacterium
TCGCCGCCAGGGACCCGATCGAGAGTCAGGTTGATACGCGTCAAGCGTTCGAGGTCCGACGACAGTCCATCCATGAATAACGCATCCAGGACATAACCGGCAATGCTGCCAAGATTGGGATACGGTATCGTTGCACCCGGCGCCGGCGCAGGGTCAGGAACTTCATTGCGTGCCCCGATCACGAGGATACGGTCGGCGCCTAAGTGCACCGCCGGGGACAGGGGCGTGGCCTGTCGCATCGCGCCGTCACCAAAATACTCGTCACCGAGTCGCACGGGCGGGAAAATCATCGGCACAGCGATGCTGGCCATCAAGTGGTCCAGGGTAATTTCGTGTCGTCTGCCGATGCGCCGCACGCGGTCCCAAGGCTGATGTTTGCCGCTGCCCTGGTAAAAAGTTACCGATCGCGCGGATCCGTAGCCGGCCGCAGTTACCGCTACGGCATCCAGGTAACCCCGATCGATCGATTTTTGGATCCCGCCAAAGTTAATGTAGTTACCCAGCAACTGTCGCAGCGGTTGGTTATTGAGCAGGGATTTTGGATTCGCCGCACCCAATCCACCGGTAACCAGTGCCGTCAGCCAGTGTGTGCTGGTTTTTAACATGGTCCAGGCATCCGACCGAAAAACCTGCTCGCAACGAAAATTTCTCCAGACACGGTCCATTTCACCGACCGCAACATGAAACAGTTTGGCTCTGCTGGCCAGCACCACGGCATTGATGGCTCCGGCCGAGGTCCCACTGACTACTGAAAACGGGTTTGGTGCGCGGCGGGGCAGCATTTTCGCTAAAGCTTTTAGCACCCCAACCTGATAGGCGCCGCGCGCCCCGCCGCCCGGCAGGACCAGGCCAATCTTTCTATCCCACGCGTGCTGGCGAGGTCCGGCAAAGGGCCTATTGGCCATGGCGGTAACGTCTGTCGTTCAGGTCCTGCATACTCAAAGGGCATCTTAACCACTGGTCGTGGAAGCCGACAAGCGATGAGCCTGCCTCATGCTATGCTTCCGGCGATCACAAGAACAGCGGGGGACGATAATGAAAAGCGTACGGTATCAATTGGCCAGCACATTGCTCGGCCTGTTCATGGTGGCTCCGGCATTCGCGGGTGAAGTTACCGTAGGTGAGGCGGCTCCCGATTTTCGGCTGCAGGATCAGAACGGCGAGTGGCACACGCTGGAGCAGTACCGCGGTCAATGGGTTGCTCTTTACTTCTACCCGAAAGACGATACGCCCGGCTGCACCAAAGAAGCCTGCGCGTTCCGCGACAACATATTCGCGTTTGATAACATAGGCGCGACAATTCTGGGGGTCAGCCTCGACGATGTTGACTCACACAAAGAATTTGCCGACAAGTACAGCCTGCCGTTCTCAATCCTGGCCGATACGAATAAGGAAGCTGCAAAGCAATACGGTGTTTACACAAAGATGGGTACGTTCGAGATGGCAAAGCGGGAATCGTTTGTCATTGACCCCCAAGGCCGGGTCGCAAAGCACTATTCCAAAGTCAATGCGGAAACTCACTCCGAAGAAGTATTGGCTGATCTCGAACTGCTGATCGCAGAAACCGCGTCCTGAGTAAGCAACCGGCGCTTAATCCAGCGCATGCCGGCTGCGGTTGAGAAGGATGCTCTTCGGTCGCCCCCGCGGGGCAACGCGCTTCGGTTGCGATAATGCGGTGGCTCAGTGGCTCCGAACGCCGTCAGGCGTATTCGGCCGCCTTGGCTTCAGGTTCAGCGCGGTCGCGTTGATACGCCCGCCCCAGGTAAGCGCCGACCGCAGCCCAAATTGCCGCGATTCCCGCGCCGACTGCCGCGACGGCCCCGAGACCCAGGCCAACACCTTGTGTCAGGCCGGTAAACGCCCAGGCGGTGACCATATCGCCCCCGCGATAGACGACGATGTCGATGAACGGTTTAGCCTTGAACCGGGTTTCACGATCGACCACGGTGAACAGCATTTCCCGCCCCGGGCGCGTAATCGCATAGTTGCCTGCCCGGCGCACGACCTGTAGCCCGACGACGACCCAGATCATCGGCGCCATAGCCACAACGAGTAAGCCGGCGACGATCACGATCGGCACCAGCGCCAGCGTTACAGCGAGCCCGAAACGGGTCGCGATCCGGCCGGTCGCGAACATTGCTGTGCCGATGGCCAGAAAATTAACCGCCCAGTCCATTCCGGCCCATATTTGCGTACGCAAGGTCTCGTCAACGCCAGCCAGCAGGTTTTTAATCTCGAAATAAACGAATGTGCTGATCCCCGTGTACAGAAATATAAAAAGCCCTATACCAAGGAGATAAGGACTCTGTAGAAATAGTTTAAAACCGGCGAACGGGTTGCCGCCGATCGCCTGCTGCTCGGTCAGATCAACGTGCACGGCTTCGTTATGCAATTCCGTAACCTTGATCCGCTCCAGCATCCCGATGACCGGCAGCGGTACGAGCAGCAATACCGCGGCGATCAACATCAGGTTTGCAGCGCCCATATCGGCAAATAGCAGCGGGACCAGAGGCCCGACCAGCGCCCCAGTACTGGCGCCCACCGCTATAAATGCAAACAATCGCGGTGCCTGTTCCTTGGAGAAAACATCGGCCATCAAGCTCCAGAACACGGAGATCTGGAACAGGCTGAATACGCTGACCCAGACATAAAAGGCTTTGTCTATCAGAACGCCGTTGGAACTCACCTGGACTGCGAGATAAAAGGCGACGAAGGAGACGGCGAAGAATCCGTAAACTCCGGGCACAAGCCAGCGAAACTTGACTCGCGAGGCGGCGGCACCATACAGAAAAACGGCTGCGATGCTGAATATGAATGTTGCGGTGAATAGTGTGCTCAGTTCTGCGTCGGTCCAGTCACTGGCCATCGCGTCGCGAACCGGACGCAAAATGTAATAAGCCGCCATCAGGGTGAAAACAAACCCGAACGACAGGAGCACCGCGCGCAGTTCATTGGGTTCAATCTTCGACGCAGATCTCATAAATCTTTCCAGTAAGTTGGGGTTTTCAGCGCTCATTGTCTGACTTCAAACTGCTATACAAGTTCGTCCAATCGTTAGGCGGCTGCTCCTC
>JAUWKW010000282.1 GCA_030614035.1 Chromatiales bacterium
CGCGCAATCAGGCGGCCGCTCTGGCGCCGCATAATATTCGCGTCAACTCGGTATCACCGGGATGGACCTGGTCCAACGTCATCAAACAACTCAGCGGCGACGATCGTGCCAAGACCGACCGGGTAGCGGCGCCGCTGCATATGCTGGGCCGCGCCGGTGAAGCAGAGGAAGTTGCCAACACCGTGCTATTTCTTTGCTCGGATCAGGCATCGTTCATCACCGGTACCGATGTTGCGGTCGACGGCGGTTATACGGCGCTCGGACCGGAGCAGCAGACTGACCAGGTAGCGGTACTTATGGGCTGACGCCAGTGGCTCAGGCCACAGACGGTAGACCGGCCAGCGCCATCGCGAGTTCGTCCTGGCTGTACTCAGCGTCGGTGAGCTCGCCGGCGAAAAAGTCCGTATAGGCCTGCATGTCAAAATAGCCGTGTCCCGAAAGGTTGATCAGGATGGCCTGCCCTGCCCCTTCCTGTTTGCACCTCAGTGCCTCATCGATGCCCGCCTTGATGGCATGACTCGATTCCGGGGCCGGAATGATCCCCTCAGAACGTGCAAACGTAACAGCCGCCTCGAAACATTCGAGCTGGTGGTAAGCACGCGGCTCCAGCAGGCCGAGATTTTGAGCATGGCTGATTAACGGGCCCATTCCGTGGTAACGCAAACCACCGGCGTGAAATCCCAGCGGCACAAATGATGAACCCAGGGTGTGCATTTTGACCAGCGGCGTCAGGTGTGCGGTATCACCAAAGTCATAGGCATACTCACCGCGTGTAAGCGTCGGGCAGGCCGCCGGCTCGACGGCAATCACTCTGACTGCCCTGCCGTCCCGTAACTGATCGCCGATGAACGGAAACGCGATTCCGGCAAAGTTGCTGCCGCCGCCGGTGCAACCGATGATGATGTCGGGATAGTCGTCAGCCATCTCCATTTGCAACTTGGCTTCCTGGCCGATAATCGTCTGGTGCAACAACACATGGTTCAGAACGCTACCGAGAGCGTATTTGGTGTCGTCACGCTTCGCTGCATCCTCTACAGCTTCGCTGATCGCAATACCAAGGCTGCCGGTACTTTCCGGAGTCTTCTCCAGAATTGCGCGACCGGCATCGGTTTCGTCACTAGGACTCGCGATGCAAGTCGCACCGTAAACTTCCATCATTGCCCGGCGATAAGGTTTCTGGTCGTAACTAATCCGCACCATGTAAACCTTGATCTCTAAATCGAACAGCGATCCGGCGTATGCAAGGGCGGAACCCCACTGACCAGCCCCGGTCTCGGTTGCTATGCGGGGAATACCTGCTTCCTTGTTGTAGTAGGCCTGCGGCACCGAAGTATTAGGTTTGTGACTGCCGGCCGGGCTAACGCCCTCGTATTTGTAGTAAATACGCGCCGGAGTATCCAAGGCTTTTTCCAGGCCACGCGCCCGATAAAGCGGACTCGGTCGCCAGCTTCGATAGATATCGCGGACCGGTTTGGGGATGTCGATATAACGTTCCGTAGTGACTTCCTGTTCGATTAACGCCATTGGAAACAGCGGTTCCAGATCAGCCGGCCCGATCGGCTGTTGCGTACCAGGGTGCAGCACTGGCGGTAACGGTTCTGGCAGATCCGCCTGAATGTTGTACCAGACCTTCGGAATCTGCTCTTCATCCAACTGGTATTTGATCTGATCGGACATCTGGGACTCCATATTTTCTTATGCGATCGGCCCGGGCACAAAGTGATCACGCAGCTTTTGTATAATGCGCGTGGGCGCAATCGAACGTTTTTTATCGGGGCCGATTATAACGCATAAGAATGAAACGCCGAGGCACAGTGTCATGAGTAACGAATTGTGGGGTCTTGACGCGGTAACGCTGGCTGCTGGTATCCGCAACGGCGAATTCACGACCCGCGACGCCATCACGGCCTGCCTCGAACGCAGCGACGCCACCAATCCGGCACTGAATGCGTTGACCGAAGTACGCCCCGATGATGCGCTTGAAGCGGCCGATGCCGCTGATCGTGCGGTCGCCGAAGGCCAGGCACTGGGCATACTGCACGGTGTTCCGGTTACGATTAAGGGGAACGTCGATGTCGCGGGTTGGGTCACCAACCACGGCAGCATCGGACTGCAAGACAATATGGCTGAGCAAAATTCACCGTGCGTGCAAAACTGGTTGAATGCCGGAGCCATTGTTATCGGCCGCTCCAACACGCCTGAATTCGCGTGCCGGTGGGACACGACGAACGACTTGTACGGTGTCACCCACAACCCCTGGGATGCTAAATACTCCCCTGGTGGTTCCAGCGGCGGTGCAGCTGCGTCGGTTGCGGCCGGCATGACCCCGCTCGGACACGGTACCGATCTCGGCGGATCGCTCCGACATCCTGCGCAGGCGTGCGGGGTGGTTGCGATTCGGCCGGGTCGCGGGCGGGTGCCCGCGTGGAATTCGACCGATCCTGGGGAACCGGCCATTGGCTTTCAGTTGATGAATACAGATGGGGCAATCGGCCGCCGGGTCGGACCGCGTCCGCGACGCCACGCTCGATGACGTCGAAGCCATGGCGGCGCTCGAGATAGAAGTCAGCGGGATCACGCGCGAACAAGACTACCGCTATCTGATTGAAAACACGCTGGGCATCTGGC
>JAUWKW010000016.1 GCA_030614035.1 Chromatiales bacterium
GATCTGGCCCGGCGCTACCGGGATGCCGGCATGCAACGACTGCATGTCGTCGACCTGGACGGCGCCCGCAGCGGCGAACCGGGGAACCTGGATTTGATCGCAGAACTGACCGGCCTCGGTCTGGCCGTGCAGATCGGTGGCGGCCTTCGCGATTTGCAGCGGGTACGAACACTGCTGGACACGGGCGCCAGCCGGGTCGTGATCGGCTCGGTGGCCGTGACGGATCCGCAAACCGTAATCGGCTGGATCAACGAACTCGGCGCCGAGCGCATTATTCCGGCGTTTGACGTGAAACTCACCGGACAAGGTGAACCGATCGTCCAGACCCACGGGTGGACAAAAAATAGCGAGCAGACGCTGTGGGAACTGATGGACTGCTACGCCGAGAGCGGCGCCGTGGACTTTCTCTGTACCGACATCAGCAAGGACGGCACGCTGGCCGGTCCAAACGTCGAGCTGTACGCAAGCTGCGCCGAACGTTGCCCGCAAGCCCGGATCATCGCTTCGGGTGGCGTCGCCGGCTTCGACGCCCTGATCGCGTTGAAACGGACTGGTGCTTCGGCGGTTGTTACGGGAAAAGCACTGCTGGACGGCCGATTGCAACTTGAGGAGATCCAGCGATTCTTGCAAAACGCATAATCCCCTGTCTCGACGTGCGCGATGGCCAGGTGGTCAAGGGCGTGCAGTTCCGGAACCACGAAGTCGTTGGTGACATTCTCGACCTGGCCCAGCGCTATGTCGATGAAGGTGCCGATGAACTCGTGTTTTACGACATCACTGCCAGTCCCGACGGCCGATCGGTGGATCGCGGCTGGATCAATCGGGTCGCTGGAATCCTGAACATTCCGTTCTCCGTCGCTGGCGGAATCCGCAGTGTCGCTGAAGCGGAACAAATACTGAATTACGGCGCCGATAAAATTTCGGTTAACACCCCAGCACTGGCCAACCCTGATCTGATCGATGAACTGGCTCGGCGATTCGGCACGCAATGCGTGGTCATCGGCGTAGACAGCCGCGAGGAAAGCGGCGGCTATCGCGTGTATCAATTTACCGGTGATCCCGACAAAACGCGCGAGACTGGCCGCGAGACCGTCCAATGGGTCCGCGAAGTTCAGGAACGTGGTGCCGGCGAGATCGTGCTGAACTGCATGAATCAGGACGGCGTGCGCAAGGGATACGACACCGAGCAATTGAGACTGGTTCGGCAGGCCTGCAGCGTGCCCCTGATTGCCTCCGGCGGCGCCGGTGCAATGGAACATTTTGCCGATGTGTTCAAGCTTGCGCGGGTCGACGGCGCGTTGGCCGCCAGCGTGTTTCACAAGGCGATGATTGAAATCGGTGAATTGAAAGCCTATTTGCGGGAACGCGGCGTCGAGGTGCGGCTATGACAACGGACAAGCTGGAATTTCTATCGGAACTTGAGCAGATTCTGCGGCAGCGTGCCGAGGCGGACCCCGGCGACAGTTACACGGCGACGCTGCTGCAAAAAGGCCAACCCTACATTTCCCAGAAACTCGGCGAAGAGGCCGTCGAATTGGCGATCGCCGGCGTACAAGCCGATGCTGACCGGATTGTGGCGGAAGCTGCCGATCTGCTCTACCACCTGCTGGTGCTGTTACAAAGCCATGAGCTGCAGCTCGCCGACATAGTGGCCGAACTGAAGTCGCGGCATCGCTGACAGACCTCGCGGTCGGCAAGCCTTGCCTGTGTCGCCGACTGATGCCGGAACGCGCTGCTGCGAATCTACGGCTGGTTCACCCGGACAAGCGGACGGTGATCAAATCACGAACTCTTCAGCCGGATCCCTAAGGTTGTAGTGCGAACTCAAGACGTAACCGTAAGCACCGGTGTTGGCGATTACCAGCACATCGCCCTCCCGGGTCGGCGGTAACAGGCGATCGCTGCCCAGTCGATCGCCGGTCTCGCAAATGGGGCCTACGATGTTGACCACCTCGGTCGCGGGTTCGTCCGGTCGGCTAATATTGGCAATTTCATGATAAGCGCCATACAGCGCTGGGCGAATCAGTGAGTTCATCCCGGTACTGACACCGACATAGCGCACCTGGCCCTTTCCCTTGATCTGGGTCACGGTCGTAACCAGAACCCCGGCCGGAGCAACGACGTACCGGCCCGGCTCCAGCCAGATCTCGTAAGCCGGAAACTCCGCCCGCAATTCGCCCAGGCCGGCATCCAGCTCAGCCAGGTCCAGCGGCTGCTGACCGGGCTTCTCCGGGATACCCAGGCCACCGCCCAGATCCAGGTATTGGACCGCGGGAAACAGCCCGGCCGCATCCGCCAGGGTACGGCCGATGTCGCTCCAATTGTCCGATCGCAGGATGCCACTGCCGCTGTGGGCGTGCAGCCCAATGACTTCGGCGCCGCAGGCTGCCAGCAATTCGCTGGCTTCTTCTAATTCGAACGGTGGTATACCAAATTTCGAGTGCACGCCCGCGGTGCGCACATGTTCGTGGTGGCCGCGCCCCTGTCCGGTATCGAGACGCAGGAACACCTGGCGACCAGCGAAAGTATCGCCCCAGTGACGCAGTGGATGCAGATTATCCAACGTCACCCATACTCCCCGCTCCAGCCCGAATTGATATTCTTCGCGCGGCGCGAAATTCGGGGTGAACAGGATCCGGTCCCGCTCGATGTCCGGAAACAAAGTCAGCACGTGTTCGATTTCGCCGGGGGAAACGCACTCAAAATTAAGACCCCTGGCACCTACGGCTTCCAAAATCTCCCGGTTGCTGTTCGCCTTGATCGAGTAGTACACCCGGTCGACTGAACCCAACTTCTCGAGGTCAGAAATGGCGTTCTCGAGCGTGCCGCGATCGTAAACGTAGGCCGATGAATGCTCCTGCGCGATTTTGATCAAGCGCTTGCGCTTTTCCATCCACCAGGGCGGACTGATGGCCGGCGGTTCCGCCACCGCCTGCTGCAGTTCCTGCCAGGTTTCGCCAAATACGGCGTCGTCGCGTGCCGGCTGCACCAGCGTCGCGTGCAGCCGCTGCACCAGACGCGGCGCCTGTTCTTCTTCCACGACAAAGCTCAGGTTCAGGTCGCTGGCAGCTTGACTGACGAGATGAATCCGGTGCTCCTCGAAAGCCTCCAGCGCCGGGCCGATCTCGTGCAGCATGGCCCTGATTTTCTGCCCGACCAGGCTGACCACCGCAACATCGGCGATGATGCGCACGCGGCACAGACGCTCCAGTCGCTGCTCCAGGCGCTCCAATATGGCATCGTCCAGCGAGTTCACACTGGGATCCAATGTCACCGTGACATTGCTCTCAGAGGTAGATATAAGATCAATTGATAGCCCTAACTCACTGAAACAAATAAAGGCTTCGGCAAGAAAACCGGCCTCCTGCCACATCGATTGGGTCTCCATAGACACCAGCGTGACGCCGCTACGGCGGGAAATTGCCTTCAGCCGCGGCGAATCGTCGCCGACATCATGGCCGATGCGGGTACCCGGCGAATCGGGCCGTAGCGTGCACTTCACCCACATCGGGATATTGAATCGGCGCGCCGGAGAGACCGACCGGGGATGCAGCACCGTCGCTCCGGTCGAAGCAATTTCCTGGGCCTCCTCATAGCGAAGTGCGCGCAGCAGCCGCGCGCCGGGCACTTCGTGTGGGTTGGCGCTGAACAGGCCGGGCACATCGGTCCAGATTTCCAGCCGCTGCGCCTGCAGTTTCGCGGCAAGGTAGGCGGCGGAGACGTCCGAACCGCCACGGCCCAGCAACACGCCCTCGCCACGGGAATTACTGGCGATAAATCCCTGGGTCAGGACCACGCCATCAAGCTTGGCCAAACGCTTTTGCAAGACAGGGTCCGCGTCATAATCGCAGCGCGCGCCTAGATAACCGGCGCGTTCGCTACCGTTGTCCGAATCGATACTGTGCAACAGTTCGCGGGCATCCAGCCAGTGCGCCTTAAGGCCTTCGCGTTGCAAATAGGCGGCGCCGAGCGTCGTCGCCATCAGTTCGCCCAAAGCCAGCACCTTGGCGTGTACCGGAAGACTCACCGAGCGCAGCTGCTTAATTCCTGCCATCAGTTGTTCGAGCTCGGTCAGGTAGGTCTGCAGCAGTGTTACCCCATCGACGCCGAGGTCGGTGGCCAGCGTTATATAACGCTCGACGATTTCAGCCAGCAGCGCATCGTGTGCTCCGGCCGTCGCCTGCCGCAGCAGTTCCTCTAACAGGTCGGAGGTTCCTGCGATCGCCGAATGCACGACCAACGGGCGCATACCGGCGTCAAGCCGGTCGCGCACTACATCGCGGATCGTTGCCCAACTGGCTGCCGATGCCACGCTGGTGCCGCCGAACTTGAGCACTGCCCAACCGGATTTCGGGTTGCTGCTTTTGCGTTGTGCCGCATTCATTTCTGCTGTCGGCCCCAAATCATCGTCCATGACTGTCCCGGCTGTTACCGGCCCCGTCGCCACTAAAAAAAAGCCCGCTCCGGCTACGCCGTTGCGGGCTACTCTTTATTCCGTTCAGATCGGTATCAAATTCCGTCTTAAACCCCGCAACGCCCGCATCCGGCCACCATGCCGGAGCGCTTGTCCATCGTGCGTTTACTATGTTCGCGCGTATCCATGCGCGGTAGTAGACCCAATGTCCGGACGCCCGTCAACTCCAGGTCACGCCTGTCCCGTTACTGCCCCTAATGACGCGGAACTAACCAATCGCGCATATTTGGCCAGCACACCGTGCCCCGCTTCAGGCTCCGGCGGCGTCCAGCGCTCACGACGAGCCGCAAGCTCTGCGTCGTCGACCGCAAGCTCAATCGTCCGTTCTTCCGCATGGATCGTAATCTGGTCACCGTCTTCGATCAGTGCCAGCGGACCGCCAACTGCAGCTTCGGGCGTCACGTGACCGACCACAAACCCGTGGCTGCCGCCGGAGAAACGCCCATCGGTGATCAATGCGACCTGGTCACCGAGGCCTTTCCCCACGATGGCACTTGTTGGACTGAGCATTTCACGCATGCCCGGACCACCTTTGGGACCCTCGTAGCGAATGACCACGACGTCGCCGGCCACTACCGTGCCATCCAGAATCGCCTGTAGCGCTCTTTCCTCCGACCCGTAAGTCCGCGCCGACCCGCTGAAGCTGGTGCCTTCCTTACCGGTAATCTTCGCCACGGCGCCTTCCGGGGCCAGGTTCCCGTACAGAATCACAAGGTGGCTATCCCGCTTGATCGGTTGGTCGAAGCTCTTGATGATGTCCTGCTCGGGCGGATAGTCCGGTGCTGTCGCCAGATTTTCGGCCATCGTTTTGCCGCTGACGGTCAGGCAGTCGCCGTGCAGCAGTTGCCGATCCAGCAGCCGTTTCATCAGCGGCTGCACACCGCCAATTGCGACCAGATCGGACACCGTGTAAGGACCACTGGGCTTAAGGTCGGCCAATACCGGAACCTTAGCGCCGATTCGGCTGAAATCATCCAACTCCAACTCAACGTCTGCCTCGTGGGCCATCGCGATCAAATGCAGAACCGCATTCGTCGAGCCGCCCAGCGCAATCACCACGGTGATCGCGTTTTCGAAAGCTTCCCGCGTCATGATGTCGGACGGCCGGATACCTGCGCGGATCAGATTCAGGACGGCAGCGCCTGCGTTTCTGCTGTCGATGCGTTTGTGTTCAGAGATCGCATCCTGGGCCGAACTGTTGGGCAGACTCATCCCCAGTGCTTCGATCGCGGACGCCATGGTATTGGCGGTATACATACCGCCACAGGAACCTGGCCCGGGTATCGCGGTGCGTTCGATATCGACCAGTTCCGCCTCGGTAAGCCTGCCACTCGCAACACCACCAACGGCCTCGAAAACGGACACGATGTCGCGCCGCTGTGGGCCCGGCTGAATGGTCCCGCCATACACGAAAACCGCCGGGCGGTTGAGCCGGGACATCGCCATCAGGCAGCCGGGCATGTTTTTGTCGCAGCCGCCGAGCGCAACAAAACCGTCAAATCCCTCGCCCCCGACGACGGTTTCGATGGAGTCTGCGATGACCTCGCGCGACACGAGCGAATACCGCATGCCGGGCGTGCCCATAGAGATTCCGTCTGAAACCGTGATGGTATTGAACAGCACCGCTTTACCGCCGGCCTCATTCGCGCCAGCCGCAGCTTCATCGGCCAACTTCCCGATGTGCATATTGCACGGAGTCACCATACTCCAGGTCGATGCGATACCGATCTGGGATTTGCCGAAGTCTTCATCGGTGAACCCGACGGCGCGGAGCATCGCCCGACTCGGGGCCTGCTCGACGCCATCGACCACTACGCTGGAGTACCGGCGCTGTGCCTTGCCGTCTTCGTCTTTCCTGTTCTGCTTGTCAGGCATGGTTTTTTCGTTCCGATCCGTTGCGAGGGTTGCATCCGATTGTACACACGGACGGCTGAGATGTTCGCGATGCCCGCCAACGCGCTGGCTTGTCAGTCGAAATTTGGGCTGAGTCCGCTCATCGTTCGATTACTTTGCCCGGATTCATGATGCCATGGGGATCGATGGCCTGTTTGATTGCCCGCATCAGTCCCAGCTCCACGTCGGAACGCAGTCGCACCAGTTCACCGGTTTTCAACGCGCCGATTCCGTGTTCGGCACTGAAACTGCCGCCGAGTTGCACCGCGATCGTATCGATCCCAGCGGTAATCTCGCCCCAGAGATCGAGAAAATCCTGCGAGGCCATCGCTTCCGGCTGGCTCAGGTTGAAATGAATGTTGCCATCACCGAGGTGCCCGAAAGGGACGGGTCGAACGCCTGGCAGGCGCTCGGCCGCGTATCGGGTAGCCTCATCTATGAACTGGGCAACCCGTGCGACCGGCACTGAAATATCATTTTTGATGCTGGCGCCCGCGAGACGCTGCGCCTCCGAGATGCTGTGCCTGAGCCTCCACAAATCAGCCCGCTGCGAGCCACTTTGCGCAATGACCCCATCGTGAACGACGCCCCGCTCCAGGCAGTCATCCAGAAAGCCGGTCAAATTCAGGTCAGTATCAGCCTGCTCACGCGCGCCCGCGATTTCGATCAGCAGATACCAGTCCCACGCCTTGTCCAACGGATCGCGACAACCGTCGATATGGGCCAGTACCATTTCCAGCGCAAGCCGCGGAAAAATTTCAATGGCGGTCAACTCGTCGCCGAGATTTAGCTGTGCCCGCGCGAATAGGTCAACGGCAGACCGAGGTCCGTCGACTGCCAATAACGCTGTGGCGGTACTGCGCGATAGTGGAAACAGTTTGCAGACGGCCGCGGTTATGAAACCCAGTGTGCCTTCTGCTCCGATGAATAGTTGTTTCAGATCGTAGCCGGTGTTGTCTTTGCGTAGTCCACGCAAGCCATCAAATACACGGCCATTTGGCAGCACCACCTCCAGGCCCAGTACCAATTCGCGCGCATTTCCATAGCGCAGCACATTGGTACCGCCAGCGTTGGTAGAGATATTTCCACCGATTTGGCAGCTGCCCTCAGCGGACAGGCTGAGTGGAAACAACCGATCCGCGGCGGCTGCCGCCTGCTGCAAGGTCGCCAGCACGCAACCCGCCTCAGCGGTCAGCGTGAAATTTTCAGCGTCGACCGCACGTATTCGATTCAAGCGGGAAGCAGACAGCAGAATCTCCGGTGCGTCTGGGCGACTGTGCGGAATCGCGCCGCCTGCAAGCCCTGTGTTCCCGCCCTGAGGGACGATGCCGATTCCCCGCCCGTTGCAGCAGCGCATAATCGCGGCGACTTCTTCCGTTGTGTCCGGCATCAGCATGATCGGGGTCGAACCGCTGAATAAACCGCGCCACTCCGATAAATGGGGCGCAATGACCTCAGGATCATCGGACCAGCCAGCCGAATCGACAATACCTTTAAGCTCGCTTATCGAAGAATTATCCAGTTGAGCGATCATTTCCTATCGTTGGCATGCGCGGCCGGGCCGAATTGGATTACGTTTGTGCATCATCCATGGTATGTATGGTCCTCGCGGTATCATCGCCCGAACCCGCAGACAATGCCATTCAGCACGAAAACCACCACATCATCCGGTCTGGGTCTGACCGGCTACGAGTACTGGAGCAATCCGGTAGGCGATATCGAGTCGCTGAACCTCAGCGAACGCAGCAACCTGGTCGAGCTGGACCGGAAGGTCCATGAGTTGTGGGGCCTGGGCCGAAATTTTATCCTTGCCTGGTGTGCTTACGATCGAGGCGTCAAACTGCTAGTCATTCCGCACTACGCGATCGCCGATTACGCGCTGGCCAAGCACGACGACATCGTCTCTTCAAGTGGACGGCTACCGTCCGGGGATAGCCAGAACTTCGTCATTGGCCTGTTATCCGGCAGACGACAGCTAACTCTCAGACAAATTCAGAATTCCGCGAAACTGCTCGGCGTGGAAACAGAATACGTCGGTCTGCGTCAAGCGCTGTCTGATTCACCGGCAGAAGCCGCAATTATCGACAAGCTGATCAAACGTTACAGCGTCAGCTATGTGCAGGATCGAGCAGTAGCTCTGTTTGATATCGTTGGCTTCAGCCTGCTCAGTCCGTTTGAGCAAATGACCCAGCTCAACAGCCTCTCGTACTCGCTTAATTCAGCACACAGCAAGATCCTGGATAGAGCCATTGATATTAGTTTTGCCCGTTCAAGCACCGGCGATGGCTTTTATATCTGGAACCGGGACCGCGGTGTGACGGCGAACACAAATCTTTACCACCTGATGCACCTCGTGTTGGCCGATAATGCAATTGCGAGGCGTAAAGCGCACGGCAGGACCGTACCGTTACTCCGTGCGTGCTTTCACGTGGGCAGTTGCTACGAGTTTCACCAAGCGGAAGGCCTTAATCCGACAATATTCAGCGATATAGTTGGCGACGTCACGATCGAACTGGCGCGGATGATCGAACGCGCAATGCCGGGACAGATTTTTGTCGGCGAGTTCAATGCCGAGCTGCCTCTCTCTGAAGATGCAAGTGCAGATCTGGTTTCCATCGACTCGATCGGTTTTGTCGACCGGGCGCAGGAAAATCTGTTACAGCTGAACGGATTGGAACTGTCCGGCGAAGCGATCCAGTCTATCAAATGCTACCTGACCGGCAGGCAACAATCCGATGGCACGTTTAGCGTGCGCAAATTGACGATTCATGACAAACATGGCCTAAGCCATAACGTGTTCAACGCCAAAATCAATATCTATCGCGCCGCCGCCGAACCGATCTTACTCGGCATCGAGGACCGCCTCTTAAGGGGCGAGGAACTCGATATCCAAACTGTCGAGCACATAATCCCTGACGCCCACCATTGACAGCTGGCCGACTTATCCTGATCTGTAGGTTCGGCTTGAATTTAGTCGCCGTCCGGCGCCGGAAATCCCTTTTGCTGTTCTTGTTGAAACATGGTCCATACGGTCAGGAACAAAGCGGCGATGACCGGTCCAATTACGAAGCCTGAAACACCAAATACGGTTAACCCGCCCAGCGTCGACAGCAGCACCAGGTAGTCGGGCATTTTGGTATCCCGACCGACGAGTATCGGCCGCAGCAGATTGTCAACGAGCCCGATAACCAAGACGCCAAATATGATCAAAACAATCCCTTTCTGCCAAGTGCCATTGGCAATCAGGATTAGCGCGGCGGGACCCCAGACCAAACCTGTTCCCACAACCGGCAACAGCGACATAACAAGCATGACGACGCCCCAAAATACCGCGCCCTGTATGCCCAATATCGCGAACATCATGCCGCCGAGGAACCCCTGGATGAATCCGATGACCAGGGTGCCTTTGACAGTTGCGCGCGAAACTACGGCGAACTTGCTGAACAATTCGCGTTCCCGATCATCACCTAAAGGTAGGGCATGGATGATGACCTCGAGTAATTTTTCACCGTCGCGCATGAAAAAAAACAGCAAGTACAGCATCAGAAAAAACATCACCACAAAACGTGCCGCATTTTGCCCTACGTTCAGCGCCATTGATCCAACAAATCTGCTGCCTGCAACTGCTGCAGACGTCAGATTTTTCCCGATCTCGTCGATGTCAAAGCCAATGCGCTCACCAAAGTCCCCCAACTGTGGCAGCAGTGATTGAAGCCAGGTTATTAAAGCCTGTGGATTAATCTCGCCGCTTTGAACGCGCGCGTAAAAGTCAGTCGCTTCTCGCACAACGGCGGATGCGATCAGTAAGGCGGGAACAATCACCGTGAAAAAAATGATAGTGACAGTCAGCATTGCTGCCAGCGAGCTTCGCCCATGTAACAGGCGTTCCAAAAATACCTGGAGTGGATGAAACACGACGCCAAAGGTCGCAGCCCAAAATATGGGCTGGGCAAAGTCGGCGAGCAGGCCCAGAAATGCCAGTGTGACGAGAACGACCAGGCCGATGAAAAACGAGAATTGAAGCATTCTTGCCTTTTTGACTAAAACGAATTCATAAGCACGAATGCCGACAACGTCGCCCACACGCGACTAAAGCCAGCATCGGCCGCCATGGTACACCCGAATTGGAGAATTTCTTATATTTCCTTTAGGGTGCACGCTAGCATGAAAAATTCCGCCGCCAGCGATGCCGACATCTTCTGTGTGTCTCAAAGCAAGGATTTTTTTGGTCGACTGGTTCTTGATAACCCCCGCAGCTGGCGCTGGATCAGCGACCTCGAAACCAAAACGCTGGCCGCACGGCTGGCCGACATTGAGATTGAAAAACCCGTTTTCATATCCGGTCTGCCCAAATCTGGCGGAAGGATATTGCTCGAGATATTGACAGAACTGCCGGACGTCGCTTCACACCGCAACATGGATTTTCCGCTGCTGTATACGCCGTATTGGTCAAACCGGCTCTTCAAGTCCACCAAGACCGGCCAATCCACGCAACGAGTCCACCGAGACGCTGCGACGAATTCGCCGAACAGCCCTGAAGCGATGGAAGAGGCCTTGTGGATGTCATTTTTTTCGGGCCTGCACGAGCCGCGCGAGAGCAATGTGCTGAATGCAACAACCTCGAATGGCTCATTCGAGATTTTTTATATTGATCACATCCGCAAATTGCTCCTGGCACGCGATGCCAATCGGTACGTATCAAAGGCTAACTACCACGTTACCCGGCTCGAATATCTGCTGAAAATTTTCCCTGATGCACGCTTTGTTATACCCGTTAGGCAGCCGGTAGCGCATATCGCGTCGCTGATTAAGCAAAATGATCTGTTCAGCCGCGGCCAGAAAGCAAACCCGCGTGCGCGCGCTCATCTGAAACGTGTTGGCGAATTTGAACTCGGCCTTGATCGCAGGCCGATCAATACCGGAAACACGGAACGTACCCAGGTGGTGTATCGTGCCTGGCGGCGAGGCGAAGAGATTCGTGGCTGGGCAATCTACTGGAGCCAGATTTACGGGTACCTTGCGGATGTTCTGGAAAAAAGTCCGGCCGTGCGCGCTGCGTCGATCTTGATTCCGTTTGAGGATTTGTGTACCGAGCCGAAATTAAATGTCCAAAATTTATTTGGCCATTGCGGATTTTCGACCAAAGATCACAATATCAAAGCTGCAGCCGGCCAGGTACGTAATCCGACAGACTATGCCAATAGCCTTGCAGATGATGAAATCGCCTTGATAAATCTTGAAACCTTTGATACCGCCAAGCGGTTGTGCTACTAGCATCAGGCCTACGCCAAATCTCAACATGCCGAGCAACATTGATTCAGAAGATCGCCTTTTCTGGACATTCTCTCTGGATGTCTATACACGCCCAGGTATTGCTGACGCCTGCCTGAACCTGCAGGACCAATATGGCTGTGACGTCAACATGGTGCTGTTCTGCTGCTGGGCCGCGTCGACCGCTGCGGGCCGCCTGGACGATCAAATCATAGTAGCCGCGGTCGCCAGCGTAGAAGAGTGGCAAACAGAGGTAATCAAACCCGTGCGCAGCGTTCGCCGGCGACTTGAGGCCGAACTCACTCATGTTGAACATGAGACGGCGGCGCAGCTGAGAGTTGAAATTGGTGCTGCTGAATTGCACGCAGAAAGCGTCGAGCAAGACATTCTGGAGAAACTGATCGCGCCCGAACGGGCCGGCCGGAGCAACTCCGGTGCGCAATTGGAAGACGCGGAGTACAACCTTCAGAGGTACCTGAAACTGTTGGGAGTCGAGCTCAAAGACGACGGGCTGGAATCGCTGTCGACTATCGTCGCTGGCTTTTGCACCAAACAGTGACAGGCTAGCCTACTGCAATGCCGGGAGGACCCGTTCACCGAGCAAGCGGATCGAGTCCTCGGGCTGGCCATATAACCTGATCGCTAACTCGTTCACACCGGCCTGACGGTAGGTCATGATCTGCTCGGTCAGTGAGTCGACATCATCCACGGCACCTGTAAGTGTTAAATGCTCCACCAGCGCATCGACAAGCCGGTCCGGTACCCCTTCGATAACCGGTGAATTTGCCGCGTAGGCTTTGGCAAACGCGCCTAAATTATCTTCGACGAAAGCACTGTCGTCTTTATCCATGAATGTCGAGACATACATGTGGTCCAGCAACCCCCTGACAAATAGTTTAGCGCGCGCTTCCTGAACCGCTTGTGCGCGATCGGCTTTGACGTGCCAGGACACCAGATTGCTGATGCGAAACTCGGATTCGGACTTCCCGCAATCCGCTAATGCGTC
>JAUWKW010000110.1 GCA_030614035.1 Chromatiales bacterium
AAGCAGCACGAATTTCCCGCGTCCGCTCCTTCGCCATCTCCAGCATCGAGTCCGGCAGACCTTTTGCGACGAGCTTGTCCGGGTGATGCTGATTCATTAAGCGCCGGTAGGCAGTCTTAACCTCCCGATCCGATGCGCTCGGCTCAATGCCCAATGCCTTGTAGGCCTGGTCCAGCTCCTGACGCCCGGCCTGTGCGCGCGTGCCGGCCTGGCCGAAGCGTCGCCGCGCTCTGAGCACCGCCTCCATTTGCGCAAGTTCGACCCGCCCAATGTTCAGCTGGCCGGCAATACGCCACAACAATTCCCGTTCAGCCGCGTGGATACTGCCTTTGCTGAGCGCCATATCCATCTGAATCTCGACGAAGGTTCGCAGTAATAGTCGTTGACCCCGGCAAGCCTTGCGCAACCGGGTAATCTGTTCATCGATTGCAAAGTCGGGGTTCTTGCCGCGGGTAAACAGATCGATTGCCTTCCTGACTTCTTCCGGATGCAACTGCATTTGGTGCATGATGCTGCGCGCGGCGCGGATTTCTTCCTCGGAAACATGGCCATCCGCCTTGGCCAAATGCCCCAGCGTCAGAAACGTGGTTTCAAAAAAGATCTGCTGGCGCTTCCGGCCGGAAAGACGAGCGAATCCGCCCACATCCGATGCGTTTTTGAAGCCGCCGAGACCACGATCGAACAGGTGGCCCAGCACTACGCCCACCAACGCGCCAGAAATACTGCCACGGGACAGGACAAAGCCCAGCAGCCCGCCGAATAATTTTCCTATCCAATCCACTGGGGTCAGGCTATCGGAGTTTTCCGCAAGAGTTTATGCCCACTAAGGCGAATACAGACGCTACAATACCCGGCCCTGAGCCAGCGAAACCTTTGATACCGGATGGATACGATTGCGATCCCGGACGCGCTATACGAGTCGAGATTGACAGCGCTGCCCCGAATAAGTCAAGGCAAGGTACGCGATCTCTACGCGGTTGATGACGATCACCTCCTGATTGTTACCACAGACCGGCTGTCCGCATTCGATGTCGTTTTGCCTGATCCGATCCCGCGGAAAGGAGAGGTGCTGACGCAGCTGTCGAACTTCTGGTTCGCACGAACCACCGATATTGTCGACAACCATCTCAGCGAGCTTCCGCTAGCAGACATCGTGACAGATCACGAAGAACGCAATGCCATCGCTAGCCGAGCCAGCGTGGTGCGGCGCCTGGAACCATTGCCGATCGAGGCCGTGGTACGCGGCTATTTGATCGGTTCCGGCTGGAAGGACTACCAGCGGACCGGGCGGGTTTGTGGCATCGAGTTGCCCCCAGGTATCGACCAGGCGTCACAACTTCCCGAGCCGATCTTCACGCCGGCGACCAAAGCCGCTGCAGGCGATCACGATGAAAATATCTCGTTCGAGGAAGTAGTCGATGCAATCGGCCCGGAGCTTGCCCGGCAGGTTCGTGAACTGGCGATCGCCATTTACCGGAGAGGATCGGAGTACGCCATTCGGCGCGGTATTATTATCGCCGACACCAAGTTCGAGTTTGGCCTCGACAGCGATGGGAAACTGTACCTGATCGACGAGGTGCTAACGCCGGACTCGTCGAGATTCTGGCCGGCAGACCAGTACCAGACCGGCATCAGCCCGCCGAGCTTCGACAAGCAGTTCGTTCGCGACTACCTGGAGACGCTGGACTGGGATAAGACGGCGCCCGGGCCTGATCTGCCGGATGACATCATCCGAAGGACGGCCGAGAAGTATCGCCAGGCGCTGGATCTGCTGACGGTTGACTGAAGGCCCAGGCCGAAATAATCCCGTGCAGTGCTTCCAATCCGTCGGTCAGGGCAGCCGGCCCAGGTTGCAGTATCAGCGCTGACTTGATCTCAAACACGTCACCGTTACGAACGGCAGGGATAGCGTCCCAGCCTGGACGGGCGGCAAGCTTTTCCGGCCTGAATTTCTTACCGCACCAGGAACCAACGATGATATCGGGCTGACGGCGTGTGACTTCGTCAGGGTCGGCAATGATTCTCTGCGACCCGATCGCCTGACCGGCAAGTTCCGAGAAACAGTCGTCACCGCCGGCCACGCCGATCAATTCCGAGACCCAACGTATACAGGAAATCATCGGGTCGTCCCATTCCTCGAAATAAACCCGCGGCCGAGCCGGCAGACCAGCGGAGACAGCGGCGATCCGATCCAGGTTCTGCTGCATTTCGTTGCAAAGCTCGGCAGCCTTTTCCGGACATCCAACCATGCCACCGAGTATCTGAATCATCCCGAGGATTTCTGCGACGCTGCGATGATTGAAAATGTGGATTGACACGCCGCGCCGCACGAGCTCAGCCGCTATGTCCGCCTGGATATCGGAAAATCCAAGGACAAGGTCCGGTTCGAGTGCGAGTATCTTGTCGATCTTGGCGCTGGTAAATGCTGCTACTTTGGGCTTCTCCCGGCGTGCTCTGGGAGGGCGCACGGTAAATCCGGATATGCCGACGATGCGCCAGTCCTCCCCGAGCAGATACAGCGTCTCGGTGGTCTCCTCGGTCATGCACACGATACGCTGTGGAAACACTGAATTCATCGTCATCAAAGCGGCCGCAGGGCCGGCTAATGTACAATCTTTGCCGACAGGCCGCCAGACAGCCCACTTGCGAACGTTTTGGATACACTCACCGAAAAGCTGGAAACCTTGTTGTGGAGCCCCCGGGCGGATTCGCTACGCCCGGCATTGAACATGCTTGTGCGGCTCTCACGTTTCATTTACGCGGTGCTGCGCGACGCGCTGACCAGCACACTGACCCTGCGCGCGATGGGCCTCGTCTACGTGACCATACTTTCTGTCGTGCCGATGATCGCGCTCAGTTTTTCGGTACTCAAAGGATTCGGCTGGCACGAGAGCGAGCTAAGGCCGTTTCTCGAGATTTTCCTGGAACCGCTGGGCCCGCGCGGTACGGAACTGACCGATACGGTCATGGGCTTTGTCGATAACATCAGGGGTGGCGTGCTCGCTGGTGTTGGCCTGATTATGCTGTTCTACACAACCATTTCGATGATTAAAAAGGTCGAGGACAGCTTCAATTACATCTGGCGCGTCGAGCGCTCCCGGAGCTTTGCACGCCGCTTCAGCGAATATCTGAGCGTGATCCTGGTTGGTCCCGTCATCATGGTCACGGCGATGGCGTTGCTCGCGACCGTCAGCAGCAACGCATTCGTGGCCGAGGTAACAAGCTTTGCCCCTATTGGCGCAACGCTGGTCCTGATCGGCAAACTGATGCCTTACCTGCTCGTCAGTTTCGGCTTTACCCTCGTGTACTGGTTCATACCGAATACCCAGGTGAATTTCCTGGCTGCGATGGTCGGCGGATTCAGCGGCGGTGTGATGTGGGCGACGACGGGTATGTTTTTCACGCAGTTCGTCGCCCAGTCCACGCGAAATGCGGACATTTACGCCGGGTTTGCAATCGTCGTGATTGCGTTGATTTGGTTATACGTTTCCTGGCTGATTCTTCTGATCGGCGCACAGATTGCATTTTACTTTGAGCATACCCAGTATCTGCGGATCGGATACCAGCGAATCAATATTGGTAACAAGCTGCGGGAAAAAATTGCGCTGGGAACGATGACGCTGACCGCCAAAGCATTCCGGAATTCGGGCAAACCGACAACCATTGAAAGCATCGCGAATTCGGTGGGCTTGCCCGGAATCCTGGTACAACCGATTGCCAATCGCCTGCAAATGGCCGGCCTCGTGCAGCTGACCTCCAACAACCGGATACTCCCGGGCCGGGATCCCGGCCAGATTGCATTGCGAGACATTGTCCAGGCAGTCCGGGATCCACAGAATGCGGATATTTTTCCTCCGGGCCACTGGCCCGCGGAAGTCACCGAAGTTGCGGACGAGTTGGACGTAGCAATGAACGAGGCGCTGGCAGACCGCAGCCTTTATGACCTGCTGGATGAGAAACGCGCGTCGTCATAGCGCACCGACGTCTGCCATCAATTTCCGGCAATGGTCATTTTGTCGATGAGGATCGAGCCACTGCGGATACCGCCCCGGTAATCGGTATCGGTTCCAATGGCGACGATGCCACGATACATATCGTGCAGGTTACCCGCGATCGTGATTTCGTGTACCGGATATTGAATCTCGCCGTTTTCGACCCAGAAACCGGTTGCGCCGCGTGAATAATCCCCGGTCACCATGTTGATGCCGCTACCCATCATTTCAGACACGATAAAGCCCCGGTCCATCGCCTTGAGCAGGTCGGCAAAGCTTTCGCCAGTGTTGCTGACCTGAAGGTTGTGAATGCCGCCTGCATTACCGGTGGTGGTCATCCCAAGCTTGCGGGCGTAGTAACTCGCAAGCACATAACCACGCAGCACACCGTCCTCTACCAGCACCCGGTCTTTGGTCGCGCCACCCTCGTTATCGAACGGCGCGCTAGCCAAACCCTTGGGGATGTGTGGCAATTCTGTGATGTTCACATGCGATGCGAATACTTCTGTGTCCAGGGCGTCCAGCAGAAAAGTTGCGCGGCGGTACAAACCACCGCCCCTGATTGCGCCGATTAGAGTACCGATCAAACCACGTGCCAGCCGGGCCGGGAAAATCACCGGTGTGCTGCGAGTATCCAGCTTGACGGAACCCAAGCGTTGCAACGCGCGTTGGCCTGCCTCTTTGCCCACGCTTTCGGGACTGGCAAGCTCACCTGGATCCCGTGCCACGGTGTAATCATAGTCGCGTTGCATATCCGAGCCGTCGATCGCCAGAACAGCGCAGGACATGCTGTGTTCGCTGTCGAGGTAACCAGCCATGAACCCATGGCTGTTTCCGTAGAACTGGGCGCCGTCCTGCGTACCGACCGTCGCGCCTTCCGAATTGGACAGACGTTTGTCCTGATTCAGCGCCGCCGCTTCGCATTCCAGCGCCAGGTCGATGGCCGCTGGTGCTTCCAACCCCCATGGGTGACACAGAGACAGGTCTGGAATGTCCTTCGCCAGGAGCTCGGCATCTGCCAGCCCGTTGCAAGGGTCTTCGGCGGCGAATTGCGCCAGCGAACAGGCCTTGGCGACGGTCTCTTCTATGGCAGCGTCACTCATGTCCGAGGTACTGGCGCTGCCTTTGCGGTGATCAAAGTAGACCGTTACCCCGAGGCCCTGGTCGCGGTGATACTCGAGAGTTTCAACATCCTGCATCCGCGCTGTCACCGACAAGCCGGAGGCTTTGCTCGCCCCGGCTTCCGCCTGGGTGGCACCCAGTTTGCGCGCTTGTGTCAGAACGAGTTCAACACTCGTTCGCAATTGTTCAAGTTCGTCACCTGGCATCGGGCCCGCCGTTGTGTACTTGGCAAAACAAGCCGATCATTTTATACGAACTTTCCATGCCCAAGGCCGCCAATGTAGAATGTGGCAATGACAGCGCTAGTCGGCATCATCGTGGGTTCAAAATCCGACTGGGACGTCTTGTCGCATGCGTCAGAGACTCTGGAAGCTCTGGGAATCGATCACGAAACGCGGGTAATCTCGGCGCACCGCACGCCCGACCTGTTATTCGACTATTGCGCCAGCGCCCACGAGCGTGGGCTGCAGGTCATCATCGCCGGCGCTGGCCTGGCAGCTGGTCTGCCTGGCGCCGCGGCTGCAAAGACTCCTCTGCCGGTCCTCGGTGTCCCGATGGAATCCAAAGCGCTGGGCG
>JAUWKW010000143.1 GCA_030614035.1 Chromatiales bacterium
ACCTGTCGACACGGACCAGGACACAACCCAGATCGGCGTGCAGTTCACGCTGCCGATTTTCAGCGGCGGCGGCGTCCACGCTGATGCAAAGGAAGCTGTGTACTTGCACCGGGCCGCCAAGGAAAACCTGGAACGGGTCGCGCGCCAGGTCGAGCGGGAAACCCGCGACGCCTACCTCGGTGTGGATTCAGAGATTGCCCGCGTCAAGGCACTGCGCCAGGCGCGCAAATCCAGCCAGACGGCGCTGGAAGCGACCGAAGCCGGCTTTGAAGTCGGCACCCGAACGACCGTCGACGTGCTGGATGCGCGCCGGCAGTTATTCATCACCGAAACGAATTATGCGCGTAGCCGTTATGACTACATTGTCAACTGGCTCAGACTGAAACAGGCGGCGGGGAATTTAACGGTCAGCGATCTGGCGATGGTCAACAGCTGGCTGCAGCAATAATTCCGACACCACCGGCCACGCGACTGGTGTCCGGCAGCGTTCGCGCTCACTCAGCGCCGGCGTTTTGATCGACCAACGGCGCAATCAAGGTCAATAGTCGATCCAGCGCGCCGCGATTGCTGTCAACCACACCGCGACCGAGCGTGCCGAGGCGCAGGCGTTCGCCTGCATCGCCCAACAGGTTGATCACAGCTTCGCCAAGCTCGTCCGCGTCCGTGACGATCCTCGCAGCGCCGGCATCCTGCAGCAGTCGCGCGATGTCTTCAGCGTTATACGTGTAGGGTCCGGTCAGCACCGGTTTACCGAGTGCAGCCGGTTCCAGCAGATTGTGACCGCCGACCTGCACCAGGCTTCCGCCAACGAATGCAATATCCGCCGCCGCATAGAAGACCGGCAGCTCGCCCATGCTATCGCCGATGAACACCTCGGTATCCATCGTGCAATCGTCTCCGGTGCTGCGGCGAACCGCGCTGAATCCTTGTTTGACGGTCAGCGAGGTCACGGTTTGAAACCGCTCCGGATGCCGCGGAACCATCAACAGCAGTGCATTTGGAAACGCGTCCAGAACCTGGCGATGCGCGGCAAGTACGATTTCCTCCTCGCTAGCGTGGGTGCTTGCCGCTATCCAGACCGGGCGATCGGGGGCGTGGCTTTGTCTGAACTGTGCCCCGTCGATCTCGATATCGGCCGGCAAATTAAAATCGAACTTGATGTTGCCGGTGACATTCGTGCGCTGGGGATCAGCGCCTAGCGCCAGGAAACGTTTCGCATCGGCTTCACTCTGCGCGGCAATGACAATGCCATGCGACAGCGTCTGGCGAAACAGGCTCAACATCCAGCGATAGCGGTTGACCGATTTCGGCGACACGCGTGCACTGGCCAACACCAGCGGCACATCGCGACGACCGCACTCGTGATAGAGGTTCGGCCATAGTTCAGTCTCGAGCACGATCAGGAGTTTCGGCCGCGACCAATCGAAAAACTTGCGGACTGCGCCCACCAGGTCGAACGGCGCGTAGCTGTGCACGACCGCATCACCGAACAACTCGCGCGCGCGCTGCGCCCCGGTCGGCGTCACCGTCGTTAAAACCACCGGCTGTGTTGGGTAAAGCTCTAGTAATGCACGCACCAGTGCCGCCGCGGCCTGGATTTCGCCAACCGATACGGCATGGACCCAGATGCTCGGCTGCGGCAAACGCGCGTGGCCGCGTCCAAACCGCTCACTGATGCGCTGGCGGTATTCCGGGTTCGTGCGGCTGCGCCACAGCAGGTGTCCCAGTAACACCGGGATCAACAGGTACCCAAGGATGACGTAGATGAAGCGCAATCAGGACAGCTTGCGGATCGCGTCGAGAATTCCCGACGTCGACCGGCCTTCGAGGTAGTTCAGAATTTCGACGCTGCCGCCATTTTCGAGCACGATGCGGCCGCCGGCCACGGCTTCCGGCGCGTAATCGCCACCCTTGACCAGCACGTCAGGCAGAACCTCGGCCACCAGCTGCTCCGGAGTCTCCTCGGCAAATGGCACCACCCAGTCGACGGCCGCCAGGCCCGCCAGCACCGCCATCCGGTCCGCCAGTGGATTGATCGGCCGTCCTTTGCCTTTGAGCCTGGTCACCGATTCGTCGGTATTGACGGCCACCATCAAACGATCGCCGCGGGTCTTGGCCTCCTGCAGGTAACTGACATGGCCGGTGTGCAACAAATCGAAACAGCCGTTGGTCATGACGATGCGCTCGCCCCGCGCCCGCGCCTCCTCGGCCACACGGCCGGCTTCGGAGCGCGCCAACAGGCCGCGGCCGCCTTGCCCGTGTTCGTGCAACGCAAGCTTCAGTTCAGAAGGCGTAACCGAGGCAACGCCGATCTTGCCTACGACGAGCCCGGCAGCGAGATTCGCCAGCCCGGCCGCATCCAGGATCGGTAACCCGGCACCGACGCCGGCGGCCAGTGCTGCAATAACCGTGTCGCCGGCACCAGTCACGTCATAGACCTCGCGGGCCCGGCCCGGCAGGATCGCCGCTTCGGTGTCTGCGGCCACGACCAGCATGCCCCGCTCGCCTAAGGTGACGACCAGCGCTTGAAGCTCGAGCTCGTTGCGCAGCGTCTCCGCCCGCGACACCAGCTTGTCGTCCGCGTCGCTGGCCCCGGCCACGGCTTCGAACTCCGCCAGGTTCGGCGTCAGCACGGTGGCACCGCGGTAGGGCGTGAAATCGGTGTTCTTGGGATCCACCAGCACGGGCACGCCCTGTTCGCGACACTGCGCAATCAGCGCCGACACATCGCCGAGCGTGCCCTTGGCGTAGTCCGACAAGATGCAGATGTCGTTACTGGCCAGTTCGTTTTGCAACACGCCGGCCACCTTAGACGCATCGTCGGCAGCGTAGACTTCTTCGGTATCGAGTCGCAGCAACTGCTGATTGCGGCTCAAGACGCGAAGCTTGGTGATCGTCGGCCGGTCCGCCGACTCGGCCAACGCGGTCTTAACGCCCTGCGACTCGAGCAGTTCGCGCAATACCGTCGCATTGGCATCTTTGCCGACGATGCCGGCCACCGTCGTCACTGCACCGAGGCTGGACAGGTTGACCGCGACATTCGCAGCACCGCCGGCACGGGCTTCGGTCTCGGTCACACGCACCACCGGCACCGGCGCTTCCGGAGAGATTCGCGACGTCGGCCCGAAGGAGTACTGATCGAGCATCAAATCGCCCACGACCAGAATTCGGACCGCGGAAAAGTCAGGAACAGTCAGACTCATGGCTAGTAAGAACCGCCCGTGATGCAGGCCGGAATGTTAGCACAGGCGGTGATTAGCGAATGCTCACAGGCGGAATCTGGATGGCGGCATCATGCACATATGTACACGGGCGATCGGCCGTCTGTTTGTTCCCGAGGCGGATTTGTTTAATTAATTGTTACGAAACCCAGGCAACGCGATTTTTTCGACGTTGTTTGTATCGGTACTGCGTGTAACTCTGACGGCCTCGCCAGCCATCACATCACCCGCACTTCGAATCCCCACAGGACAGGCAGGTCATGCAGCCGTCCATCAACACGACGGCAACGGTGTTGCAGTGTAAGCACAACTGCGCGCCTTCCGGGTAGTCGCTCTTCGCAAACGCATCCTGCTGTTTCTTCTGCTCTTCGTACGCGCGGCGCGTGGCCTCGATCAGCTTTTTCTGATGCGGATCCAGCGTCGCTGGCGGCAGCATGCCGATGTACTGCAGGTGTTTCTCGATGATATGCCCGAGCTCGGCGATGATCGACGGCATGAACTTGCCGCCCGGTTGCCAGTAGCCACCGCGCGGGTCAAACACCGCTTTCAGTTCGTCAACCAGAAACGTCACATCACCGCCTTTGCGAAACACGGCGGACATGATGCGGGGCAGCGCGACGATCCACTGATAGTGGTCCAGATTCTTGGAATTGATAAAGATCTCGAATGGCCGCTGGGTTTCGTGCTCGGTGCCCGGGTTCAAAACGAGGTCATTGATCGTCACGTACATCGCATGGTCCGACACTGGCGTCTTGACCTTGTAGGTCGAGCCTCGCAGCATTTCGGGCCGATCCAGCTTCTCGTGCATGCGGACGACCTTGCCGTCCGAGCTGGTCTCCCGCGGTGGCGCGGTCGCCGCCTCTGACTTCGCAACAGCTTCGCCAGCGTCTGGTGTCACTTTGTCCACGGGCTGCTCGACCCGGTAATCCACGATTTTCTTGTCAATCTTGATCGTTGCCATGATTTTGCTTCTTTGCCTTGTGACCGCCGCTGTCATCAACTGCCGTCAGAATTTTCCGTAGTAGCCCTCTTTCAGTGCATCGAACAGATTTGCGGCCGTATGCACCTCGCCGTCGTACTCGATCTCTTCGTCCCCGGCCACCGAGATCTCCGCGCCGTCATCGAGGACGAACGTATATAAAGTGTTTTTCAGATCCTTCTCGGTAACCAGTACGCCCTGAAATGCCTCCGGGTTAAACCGGAACGTCGTGCAGCCTTTCAGACCTTTTTCGTAGGCGTACATATAAATGTTTTTAAAGTCCTCATACGGGAAATCGGTCGGCACGTTGGCTGTTTTTGAAATCGACGAATCGACCCATTTCTGCGCCGCCGCCTGGATATCGACGTGCTCGGTGGGCTTGACGTCCTCGGCCGTCGTGAAGTATTCCGGCAGCTGCTCGTCGGGATTGTCCGACTCCGGCATCGCCCGTTGATTGACGAGCTGCCGGTAGGCCAAAAGCTCGAACGAAAACACGTCCACCTTTTCCTTGGCTTTTCTGCCTTCGCGAATCACGTTGCGGAAATAATGCTGGGCGAAGCTGGGCTCGATGCCATTGCTGGCATTGTTTGCCAGTGACAGCGAGATCGTGCCGGTCGGCGCAATCGAACTGTGATGCGTG
>JAUWKW010000163.1 GCA_030614035.1 Chromatiales bacterium
ACCAGAGCTGCCTCATCGACGACACCGTCGAGCTCAAGATTTTCAAACACCGGCGAAACATTTGCGTGTCTCTCCTGGTCGGAAAGAATTGACTCAACCTGGCGCGCATGCGTCGACACCAGTTTCACGCCGTCAATAGCGTCCACCCCGATGGCCTCGACTTGTTCGAACGCGGAGTCAATGTATTGGATGAGTTTCTCGCGACGATCCGGTGGGCAGTCCGCGCCCCGTAGCTGCTCCACTGCGTCTTTCACGCGAAGCTTGCCGGTGGCGCCGAAGTAGTCGTTCAACCGATCGATACCGTTGATGAGCGGTGTCATCGCGTTGCGGATGTTATGCAGAACTTCCGCAGCTGTATCAGCCTTGCCGGCTTTAAACGACTGGTCAAGCAGAAGTTGCCGTGCCTCGTGAACTTCGGCCGTCATTTTGTCGAACTCGTGGGCGACCAGCCCGATTTCATCGTCGCGCGCCTCGCCGATTTGTCGGGTGAGGTCACCGCTATCGCGCATTTCCGTTATATGGCCAGCGATCGACTCAAGCGGACGGACAATCATGTTCCGTAGCAACAGCCAGGCTGCAAATGCGGCTATGACACCGACAATCGTCAGTATCACCGACGCGCCCCTGATAGTGCGATGGCCCAGTGCGGAAATCTGTCTCGGCATGTCGGCTTGCAAAACGATCAAAGGATCACCGAATAAATCATGCAGCAGCGTGTAGCTCGAGATTTTAGAATCGGTTGTTTCGTGCATGTCTCCGCTAGCTTCTCCGTCGACGAGTTGCAGGGCTTTTGGCGGCAGTGCAAGATTGTTGTCGGTAACGGAATGCAGGCTGAAATCGACTTCAGTCCGTGCGCGTAACTCGGCCGTTAGATTCTCATTCAGAAAACGCCCCATCATCATCGTTCCGGCGATCGGTCCTGCCTCGCCCGTAGTGAGAACCGGTATCGAACTAATGAGCATCGGACCGAGATCGCTGCGTACCAAAACGGCGTGTTGGCTGGTTATCGATTCATGGTCCAATAACTTGCCTGCGCTTCGCGTATCGACCCCGAATACACCAAGCTTGCTGATATCGTCCGGTTTGCCATCGGATAACAGTCGACCCCAGTGCAAATTGCTTTCGATGCCGTAGAAGAGGAGCAGATCCAGGTGCAGGTTAAGCATGGTCGGAGTATCCAGGTTCGTACCTTCAAAGCCCGGATTTTCGCCTTTGACGAAGCTATATGTGTCGTCCCAGTAGGCCCAATCACCATTTACTGCAGCGAGGTTCGCCAGTTCGGCTTCAATAGACCGCTTCGCTCGAACCAGATTGGTCTCTGCGGCTGCGATCTCGAGATTATCGAACGCCGGCACGATGGTCGTGTTCAGAACGACATAGCTCAGTGCAGCAAGCGCTACCATCAGCGCAAGAAGGGCCAGACTGACCTTCTGCTGCAGCGAAGCCGCGATCGGTCGTTTTGACATAAGCTGGGCCAACAACGGACGTGGCGGAATTAGCCAACCGTCAAGTGTAGGAGGTACCGGAAAATCTAGGTGTGATGCAATCCACCGTCCGCAGAAGTGGCCTGAAACATCACGCCCCCCCACGGCATGGACATGTTTCTAACGGCCAATTCTGTGCCGAAAGAGAATTACGAAGGTGGGGTCGCCCTTGGTTTTCCATTAGTATTCGCACCACCTCCAGCTTACAGACGAAATCCCGTGACCCAGCAAACCATAGAACCGTCTTTCAAATTGGCCCGCTTTACCTGCCCCAGCTGCAATCAGCTGTCGGATCAGGCCTGGTTCAACACCTACGCAAACGCCATCCAAAATGCCGAAGGCGTCCCGCTGCGGATCCAGGGAGCGGATCTCGAGCGCCTGTACCACAATCCCCAGTTTCCGCCGGAGGTCCGCGAGCAGAAACTCGAGTATTGGACCAGGGTGAACAACGGCGAGGTATTCCTTGACCGCTGGGCGCCGATTCATTCAGACACTTTCGTCGCCGGATTGGAAGTCAGCGCGTGTCACGCCTGCATGAAAGCTGCGATATGGTTCGGTGGAGAGATGGTCTATCCGCAGCAGGACAATAAAGAATAAAGAATAATTCGCGGTCGATGCCGTTTAGCGGCGTTTAGAGCGAACAGGAAAACCGCGGTCGGACCCCTGCTTCTTTATTTAATCATCAGCAGGTTTTTGTTGATTTCTCTGAATTTGCCGGCTTTGGAAATCAGCGATTCAGACGTTAATTTCAGTACGCCGTAAACCTCGGCATTGGTGCCGAAACGTTGTTTGATACGCTCTAACAAAATACCAAAATCGCCGTCACCCGATGCCAGCACCACCGTGTCGCAGCTCGGTGCTGCCTCGAAAACATCCAAGGCAATACCGACATCCCAATCGGCTTTTGTGGTGCCGTCACGTCGTTGCAACATGGGTTTCAGTTTTACGGTAAAACCAATCGCTCGCAGGATATTCTGGAATTGCCGTTGCTTTTCATCACCGCGATCGGTGGCGTAGGCGAACGCACCAATGACCTCTCGATTCCGCGTTACTTCAGCCCAGAATTTGTTGTAGTCAAAATTGGCCTGGTAGACCTCGCGACAGGTGTAGTAAATGTTCTGCACGTCAACAAAGATGCTGACCTTTTCCGCTGCCTGCTCTGACATTGTTTCTGTGCCGGCGTTTGAGCCCGGCAGCTTTGGGTTATGCGACCCTCGAGCGTTCGTCGCCCAATTGCGTGCGGAGGTAGTCATCGTAGCTGCCACCGAAATCGACGATCCCGTCGGGTGTCAGTTCGATAATGCGGGTGGCCAGCGATGACACAAATTCCCGGTCATGGCTGATGAAAATCAACGTGCCGGGATAGTTTTCCAAGGCCAGGTTCAGCGCCTCGATGGATTCCATGTCGAGGTGGTTGGTCGGCTCGTCCATGACCATCACGTTCGGCTGTTGCAGGATCAGCTTGGCGAACAGTAAACGGCCTTCCTCGCCGCCGGATACGACCTTCAACGATTTCTCGCTGTCGTCCTTGGAGAACAACATCCGGCCCAGCGTGGCGCGCAACATTTGCTCGTCTGAGCCCGGCGGTTGCCACTGCGTAATCCATTCGAACAGCGTCATATCCTGCTCGAATTCCGCTGCGTGATCCTGGGCGAAATAACCGACTTTCGCATTCTCGGCCCATTTAACTTCGCCGCTGTCGGCATCGAGCGTTTGCAGCAGGCAGCGCACCAGCGTGGTCTTGCCAATGCCATTCGGACCAATGATCGCGACCCGCGAACCGACCTCGACCGTCAGGTCCAGATCCGTGAACAGGGGGCCTTCATCGAAACCCTTGCTAAGACCCTTCGCATGTACTGCGACCCGCCGCAACGCCTTGTCCTGTTCAAAGCGAATAAAAGGGCTGACCCGGCTGGACGGCTTGATGTCCTCGAGCTGAATTTTTTCCAGCTGGCGGGCTCGGGACGTTGCCTGGCGTGCCTTGGACGCGTTCGCGGAAAAGCGGCTAACAAAGGCCTGCAGTTCGGACATTTTCACTTTCTTTTTCGCGTTGTTCGCCTGCATCAGTTCGCGCGCCTGAGTCGCAGCCGTCATGTACTCGTCGTAATTACCCGGGAACATGCGCAGTTCACCGTAATCGAGATCGGCCATGTGCGTGCAGCCGCTATTCAGGAAGTGCCGGTCATGCGAGATGATGACCATCGTGGACTTGCTGTCGTTTAAAAAACCTTCCAGCCAGCGAATCGCATTGATGTCGAGGTTGTTGGTCGGCTCGTCCAGCAACAGAATATCCGGATCGGAAAACAGCGCCTGGGCGAGCAACACCCTGAGCTTCCAGCCTGGTGCGATACCACTCATCAGGCCGTCGTGCTGTTTGGGAGGGATACCGATGCCTTCCAGTAGTTCACCGGCCCGTGCTTCCGCGGAATAACCATCGAGCTCGGCGAATTCGACTTCGAGATCCGCGACGCGCATGCCGTCTTCATCGCTCATATCAGGCAGTGAATACAGCCGGTCACGTTCCTGCATCAATTGCCACAGTTTGTCGTGTCCCATGATCACCGTGTCGAGGACCCTGTAGTCCTCATACGCGAATTGATCCTGACTCAGCTGGCCAATCCGCTCGTGAGGATCGGTTGATACATTGCCCATGGTCGGCTCTAACTGACCGGCCAGAATTTTCATCAAGGTGGATTTGCCGGAACCGTTCGCGCCAATCAGGCCGTAGCGGTTGCCATTGCCAAAAGTGACGGAAACATTTTCAAACAGCGGCTTGGCACCGAACTGAATCGACAGATTGGCTACAGAGATCAAGATTATCTACCGGTTACGTTTATGACCGAATCATCTGCCCGCAAGCACCCACCATCGGCCTCCAAGAGGCTGACTAGGAAGGAAAATGGG
>JAUWKW010000001.1 GCA_030614035.1 Chromatiales bacterium
CGGCGCCGTCGGGCTTGACCTCGAGCGAAATGCGTCGCCTTACAACCGGCTGGCAAAGGATTGCTACAGCGCTGGAACGCAAGGGCTGGTTGATCCAGGAGGAAGGTCCGCCAGAGGAATCCCGCGCGGCGGCACTCGAGCCCGCACCGCGACTGAACGAGGCACAGGCTGCGGCGCTGGACGAAGTACAGGATCAGGGGTTCCGGGCTTACCTGCTTGAAGGCGTTACCGGCAGTGGCAAAACCGAAGTGTACCTGGGCCTGATTCAGCGACAGATTAGCGCGGGTCGCCAAGTGCTGGTGCTGGTACCGGAGATAGGGCTCACGCCACAATTGGTGGATCGCTTCCGTCGTCGGGTCGACGCACCTGTGGTTGTCATGCACTCCGGACTCAGCGATGGGCAGCGTCTCAAAGCCTGGCTGGATTCGTGCCATGGCCATGCAAAGGTAGTGGTCGGAACCCGTTCTGCAGTATTCGCGCCGTTCACCCAACTCGGGATGATCATCGTCGATGAAGAGCACGACCTCTCTTATAAACAGCAGGAGGGATTCCGTTACTCGGCCCGTGATCTCGCTGTGGTTCGTGCACGGCGAGCGGAAATTCCCGTAGTGCTTGGATCGGCGACACCGTCTTTTGAGAGCATCGCCAACTCTCTCGCAAAACGCTACATCCGCCTCGAACTGCCGCATCGGGCTGGTACCGCACGACCGCCGACAATCCGGCTTATCGATCTGCGTGTCCGAGCGATGCACGATGGCCTGACCGAGCCCTTGATCACAGCAATGCAACATCACCTGGACAGAAATGGCCAGGTGCTTCTGTTTCTCAATCGAAGGGGGTATGCGCCAACGTTGATGTGCCCGGGTTGCGGCCAGGTCATCGAGTGTGCCCGCTGCGACGCGCGTATGGTGCTGCACCGCCAGCGTTCGATTCTCGCCTGCCACCATTGCGGCAGCGAACGTGCCGCTCCGGACCTTTGCCCCGACTGCGATCATTTGCTGCACCCGGTTGGCCAGGGAACTGAACGCTTAGAAGCCGCATTGGAGCGCCTGTTTCCGGGACAAGCATTGATGCGCATCGATCGCGATACGACACGGCGACGAGGGGAAATCCAGCGACGACTCGAGAGCATCAGGTCAGGCGAATCGCGCATACTTCTTGGAACACAGATGTTGACCAAAGGGCATGACTTTCCCGGCGTCACGCTGGTCGGAATCATCGATGCCGACCATGGATTATTCGGCACTGACTTCAGAAGCAGCGAGCGGCTCGCGCAGACAGTCATTCAGGTGGCGGGACGGGCCGGCCGCGGGGAACAGGCTGGTGAAGTGTATTTGCAAACGCTTTACCCTGATCATCCGTTGCTCAATACACTTTTGCAGCACGGCTACGGCCGATTCGCGATAGAAGCGCTCAGGGAACGGGAAAATACAGCTTGGCCGCCCTACACCCATCTCGCGTTACTGCGTGCAGAATGTACCGAGCGTGGTCCGCTGTTCGATTTTCTCGACCAGGCCCGGGGCTGCGCGGAGCGCCACGCAAACAGCCACGTTCACATGCTCGGCCCGGCAAGTTCACCGATGGAACGGCGTTCCGGCCGATACCGGGCGCAGTTGTTGCTGCAAAGTACGCATCGCAGGGAATTGCAGGTTTTTCTGAAGAATTGGCGCGCCGATTTATCCAATCTGCCCTCCCGCCGAAAGACACGCTGGTCTCTGGATATCGATCCAGTCGAGCTGTTCTGAAGCCGTTACGATAGGGCAGGTTACATTGCGCCATTTCGCGGACACCCGACATTGAAATATCAGGTCGTAGAGCTGATCGAGCAGGCGCTTGAAATTCTTGCAGCCGATAACGCCGGCGCGATCGATACAAGCACCGAGACGGAAGTCGAACCTACCCGTGATCCTCGGCACGGGCACTACGCCAGCAATATCGCGATGCGCCTCGCAAAGACCCTGGGCCAGCCGCCGCGGCAGGTAGCGCAGTCGATAATTGAGAGATTACCGGAATCGGAACTGGTGGAGTCGGTCGAGATTGCCGGCCCTGGCTTCATAAATTTTCACCTAAGCAGCGAGGCATTTCATCGTGAACTCGGGGGTATCATCGACCGCGGCAGCGGTTATGGAAACAGTTCGCTTGGGGCCGGCCATAAAGTCTTACTCGAATACGTTTCGGCGAATCCGACCGGTCCTCTTCACGTCGGCCATGGACGCCACGCCGCTTACGGCGACAGCGTTGCGCGAATACTTAAAGCGACCGGCTTTGAGGTCCTGACCGAATATTACGTCAATGACGCCGGCCGGCAGATGGATATCCTGACTCTCAGTGTATGGCTTCGGATGCTCGAAGACGCTGGCGCAGATATCCCGTTTCCAAGCGGCGCCTATCGTGGTCAGTATGTTCGGGACGTTGCGGCTGCCGCGACAGAATCAATTGACCCTTCTTCCACAGCGATTCCGGATGAACTGTTCGTCGACTTACCCAGTGACGAGACTGACAGCGACGCGCATCTGGACCAGCTGATCGAGCGTGCCCGCACCGCCCTGGGCGAGACCGCGTTTCTGGCGATTCTCGATACGGCATTGCATTCGATACTGGCAGACATACGAGAGGATCTTGCGGAGTTCGGGGTCTGTCCGGACGAGTGGTTCTCGGAGCGAAGCCTCGATGACCGTCAGTCGATTCATAAAGCTCTCAAACTGCTCGAGAAGAGCGGCATGACCTACGAACGCGACGGTGCTGTCTGGTTCCGAGCGACGAATTTCGGCGACGAAAAAGACCGCGTGGTCGTGCGTGAGAATGGCCGGACGACCTATTTTGCATCGGACATAGCCTATCACCTGCACAAACGCGAGCGCGGCTTCGAGACATTGATCGACGTGCTCGGCGCCGATCACCATGGCTATGTGGCCCGGGTCAGGGCCGGCCTCGAGGCAATGGGAGAGCCACGGGACTCATTGGAAGTCCAGTTGGTTCAGTTCGTCGTGCTTTTTAGAGGCGGTAAGAAAGTACAGATGTCCACGCGATCGGGCGATTTTGTCACCTTGCGCCAGCTTCGTGAAGAAGTTGGTAACGATGCTGCGCGCCTGTTTTTTGTGTTGCGTTCCAATGCACAGCATCTTGATTTTGACCTCGACCTGGCCAAAGCCCGGTCAAACGAAAACCCCGTGTACTACATACAGTATGCCCACGCGCGGGTGTGCAGCGTGCTGCGTGAACTTAAGGTTCGTGGGTACGCTTGGGACAGCAACGTCGCACAAAGCAGCCTCGGCCAACTCACCGAGGATCACGAACGGGCGCTGATACAGCAGCTGACGCGTTTCCCGGAAACTCTTGACGCCGCTGCCCGCCAAAGAGCCCCTCAACACATTGCACATTATATTCGCGAGGTCGCGCAAAACTTTCATATGTACTACAACGCACATCGTTTTATCGTTGAAGACAATGATCTGCGCAACGCGCGCGTGATGCTTCTTCTGGCAACTCAACAGGTGCTTCAAAATGGACTGGGTTTGCTGGGCGTCGACGCGCCCGAGTCGATGTGAGCATGGTACAACCCGGGCACAGAAAGGTTAAAAAAAGAACGCGGCAGGCTGGCCGGAGAAAACAGCAACCGATGCCGGGGTGGGTATGGCTGCTGGCCGGACTTGGCATCGGGCTTCTGGTAGCAGGGGGAATTTATGTTAGCGATCGGCGGCCGCCAGTAACAGGCGTGGATCGACCGGCGCCGGCAGCAGCCGAAACACAGGATTCCCAGCAACGCACCGTTGGCACGGAACCTGATCCGGCGAGTCGATTCAGCTTCTACGAATTGCTGCCGAAGTTCGAAGTGGTCATACCTGAGGAAGACCTCAACGCAGTGCCTGATAACCGCGCTGCTGCGATAATGGTTCCAGGCGTATACGTTTTACAGGCGGGCTCTTTCTCCAGCTTCACCGACGCCGACCGAATGAAAGCCGAGTTGGCTTTGCTCGGGATCGTCGCGCACATCCAGAAAGTTACCGTGGATGACAAGACCTATCATAGGGTTCGGGTCGGGCCCGTTGATCAACTGGGCCAATTAAACATGCTGAGAAAACAACTGCGCGACGCCAAAATCGAGGCCTTGGTCATACAGGTTGGAGAGTAACGGCTTCTGTACGATCACATTAAACGGCGTTATGAACGTCACACACCAATGAATCGGCGAGCCACCAGCGGCGTATTCAACATGCGCCTCGAGATGATGGCTGGCACGGCCCAGACACGGCTACCAGCAGTCACTAGCATCTTGCTTCTGACGATCATCGGCTGTACTTCACAGGTCAAGCCACCAGTGCTGACGGGCGAGGAGTCAGTTGCCGTGCCTGGGGACGTGCAGCTATCCGAGGATCAGTTTTCCAGGCGAAACGCGCGCATCACGATTGCAGGTGTCGGGGATGTCATGCTGGGCACAGATTTCCCCGAGAACCACCTGCCGGATGACGACGGTGTTAGCTTTCTCACTGATGTTGGCCCGGTACTCCGTGCCGCAGATATCGCATTTGGCAATCTGGAAGGCGTACTTGCCGACGGCGGCGAACCGGAAAAGGAATGCAAGGACCCGACCACATGTTATCTGTTTCGCTCACCAACCCGATACGCGGCACACCTTCAGCAAGCCGGATTCACGGTCGTCAGCCTGGCAAACAATCACGCGTTGGATTTTGGTGAACCAGGCCGGACATCGACAATGCAGGCACTGGACGCGGTCGGAATCCAACACTCGGGAAGGCAGGGTGACATTGCGATGTGGCCCGCCGATGGACTGAATTTCTGCGTCATTGCATTCTCTCCAACCCGAGGCTCGCATTCACTGCTGGACCTCGAGCCCGCCATCGCTCTAGTGGGCGGCCTTGCTGCGGACCATGACATCCTTATTGTGTCGATTCATGGGGGCGCCGAAGGTACGGATGGGGTGGAGCGCATTCCATTCGGCATGGAGTTCGCCTACGGCGAAAAGCGTGGCGATGTTGTCCAGTTCGCCCGAGCGATGATTGAGGCCGGTGCCGATCTCGTTATCGGCCATGGTCCTCATTTGCCACGCGCAATGGAACTTTATCGCGACAGATTGATTGCTTACAGCTTGGGCAACTTTGCAACGTACTACGGGATTAGTGTTGCCGGTCCGAAAGGCTACGCGCCAATTCTGCTCGCCACTTTGGACGGCACCGGGAAGTTTCGAAGCGGCAAGATCGTCTCCGCGATCCAGGTTCGTCCTGGCGGTCCACTCATCGACGCGGAACAGAAAGCCTACGCGATGATAGTCCAACTGACCGAACTCGATTTCGACGGTGGCGGTCTGTCGTTCACCAATGACGGGCGCTTCTGGCCTGATGATCCGAGAATGTGGTCGCTGGATAATGAGTTGATAGCGAACCCGTGAACAGTCGGAAACTATATCGTCCACTTTTCGACAGGTACCCGGGATTACGGGAAAAGTTGCCGCTGATTGCACTGGCGACATTACCGACCCCGATCGAGGCACCGCAGCAGCTTGCACGCGAAATTGGCGTGGATAGTCTGCTGCTCAAACGAGATGATTTAAGCGCGCAACTCTACGGCGGCAACAAAGTCAGAAAGCTCGAATTTCTGTTGGCCGATGCTTTGGCGGGCGATTACACTGCCGTGATGACCTACGGCGGGGCCGGATCGAATCATGCACTGGCGACCGCAATATATGCCAAGCAGTCCGGTCTGGATTGCCATGCCATCCTGGCCCGCGAACCGGCAACCGAGTCGGTCGCCAAAAAATTGCTCTATCACCTTGATTTGGGAACGCGGCTAGAGTCTGCCGACACGATGCCGGCGATTCGCGCCGCGTCTGAACGCATACTGGCAAGCGACAGCGCCGTCTACGAAATTCCTTTCGGTGGATCATCCTGGCGCGGCACCGCCGGGTTCGTCAACGCAGGCCTGGAACTCGCCGGGCAAGTCGCTTCGGGCGAATTGAGCCCACCCGATTTTATCTACCTGGCCGGCGGCACCCTGGGCACAGCCGCTGGTCTCGCGCTTGGTATCAGGCTATGTCAGCTGCCGACCCGTGTTGTCGTGGTGCAGGTCACGCCCGACACCTATGCTGCGCCGGATCTGATGGTTCGCCTGCTCAGCGACACCAACACCGAACTGCACCGCCTGGACTCACAGGTCCCGATCCTCGATGAGCCAATGAAACAGATCGAAATGCGCAAGGAGTTTCTCGGTGGTGGCTATGCGCAGGCAACAGACGAAGGTCGCGCTGCAATCGAATTGCTGGAGCAAACGCTGGGCATAGCGCTGGACACTACTTATACCGCGAAAGCGATGGCGGCATTGATCTCCGATGCCCGCGCTGGCCGGCTGAACTCCAAGCAGGTGCTATTCTGGAACACCTACAATTCCCGGCCGTATCCGGAACACACAGGCGATGGGTCGTGGCGCGACTTACCCAAAGCCTTTCACCGGTATTTCGACTCCTAGCCGGGCATCAACTCTGGTCAACTGAGCGACGAGAGTCGATTCCCAGCGAACGCAGTTTACGGTACAGATGCGTCCGCTCCATACCGACGCGTTGAGCAAGCTGACCAACTTTTCCGCCGCAAAGCTCTAGCTGCTGTTTAAGGTAAGCCCGCTCGAAATGTTCGCGCGCCTCACGCAACGGCATTGCCAACAGATCCTGTTTTACCAGCGGTTCATCTTTCAGCGTGGTGGCCGCTAGTTGCGATTCTAACTCCGCAAGATCTATCTCTTCCGGGCCGCCGGCAACCAGCAGGCGCTGAACCAGGTTCTTGAGTTCGCGCATATTTCCCGGCCAAGGATAATTGCGCAGACGATTCTGCGCCGCAACGCTGAACCTCCGGTAACTGAGACCTTGTGTATCAAGCAACGCTTCCGCATATTGACGCAGTAGTTGCGGGATGTCCTCCCGGTATTCGCGCAACGCTGGAACCCGCAGCTGCAAAACGCCCAGAACAGCAAGCAGATCCGTTCTGACGTCTCCGTCGCTGTTCTTTCCGTGCGCACCAGGTTGCAGGGACCCAATGACACGTGCGTCGATGGGAATCATTTGATTGCTGCCTGGCCGCGCAATCTCACCGCTTTCAACGGCACCTAGCAATAATTTCTGCGCGATCGGCCCCATGTTTGGCAGTTCATTGATAAACAGCGTTCCACCGGAAGCCTGCTCCAGCAGTCCGGGCTCGAATCCGTCTTCGGTGTTAACCCCGAGCAGCCGCTCTGCAGCGACCTGGTTCGCGAGCGATCCGCCAGCGATTGATACAAAGGACGCAGCTGCACGGGAGCTAAGAGCGTGGATATATTGGGCAAATTCCTTACGGCCGGATCCCGATTCACCCACAATAATGACCGGCGCCAATTGTGATGCAATCTGCCGCGCCTCCTCCCGCGCTTGCTGAATGGTCGCGCTTTTGCCGATGGGCCCGGAAAATTCGGACAGTAGCGCCCGACCCGCGCGTGGAATGACTTTCTGCGTAAGAGCTTTTTCTACCGTTCGGAGTAAATTAGCAAGAGATAACGGCTTCTCGATGTAATCTACGGCGCCGAGCCGGGTCGCCTCCACCGCCGTCTCCACGGTCCCATGGCCGGACATGATGACGACGGGGCAAGCCAGGTCGCCTTCACGCGACCATTGCTTGAGCAGCGTGATGCCGTCGGTATCCGGCATCCAGATGTCCAGCAGTACCAGGTCAGGATTTTCGCTTTTGTACGAGACGCTCGCAGACTCGGCATCGGCCGCAGTATGAACCTGGTAACCCTCTTCGGAGAGTATTTCCTTAATCAATAAGCGAATATCAGCCTCGTCATCGACCACTAGTATTGATGAATTATTCATCCATGTTTCCTCTCGGCGCTGGCACTACTGAGCGAAGAGATTGCGTCAGCTTCAGAGACGGGTAACTGAAATCGAACACTTGCTCCCTCACCCGGAGCACTTTCGACCCAAATATTCCCACCATGTTCCTCTACAAGCTTTTTGACAATAGCAAGCCCAAGCCCTGTGCCTTTTGGTTTAGTTGTAACGTACGGCTCAAATACCTCATCGAGGGCCTCGGTCTGGAACCCCGGCCCCTCATCACTGACATGTACCTCGACCATGTCCCCTTTTTCGCTGACGACCTGTCGCGTCGCAACCCGGACCTCCGCGCCAGCTTTACCGTCCATGGCTTCCATCGCGTTGCGAATAAGATTGTGCATCACCTGCCGTATCCTCACCGCATCAGCATCGATCTCAGGTAGTTCGCGATCCAGTGCAAGGGTCAGCTTTGGCTGACTGTCGTCTCGAGGGTACAGATCAGCAACCTGGATGATCAATCGGTTGAGATCGACCGTATCAACGCTCATCTCCGGAGCTCGTGCATATTCGCTGAACGCGTCGACCATGTCGCGCATGGCCTCAACCTGCTGCACTATGGTATGGGTTGCCCGGTCCAGCACCTCCGGAGGCATCGGCCGATTTTCTCCCAGGTATTTCCGCCTGAGTCTTTCGGCAGAAAGCTGAATCGGTGTCAATGGATTCTTGATTTCGTGCGCTAAGCGCCTCGCCACTTCGCGCCAGGCTGCGTCTTTTTGTGCGCGTAACAGATCGGTAATATCGTCAAACACGACGACGAGGCCCCCACGCTGTCCGAGCTTCCCAGGCAACGCTGTACAGGCGCAGGTGAGCACTCGTTTACCCCGATCGCCTTTGAGGACGATCTGTTCGCGCCACTCGGTTTCTCCTGAATCCAGCTGCTTCCGGCAGGCATTTACAAAATTTACGAACGGTTTACTGCCAGCAGCCAGATCTGAAATCGATTCGCCTGAATGATTGCCGAGCTTAGCGTTGAGAATGGTGGCTGCCGCTTCGTTGGCAATGCTTATGGTCAGATCCGGGTCAAACGCTACGACCCCGGTGGAAAGCCTGGCGAGGATCACTTCAAGGCTGGCGCGCTCATTCTCAACCTGCTGTTCACTGCGACGTGCTTCAGCCCGGGCCTCGCCAAGCCGCTCGATCATCTCGTTGAATGAATCCACAAGGATTCCAATCTCGTCTTTTGAAGCCATGGGCAAACGTGTATCGAAATTGCCCTCCGCCACGGACCGGGTACCTGCCACCAAATGCTGAATTGGCGCAACCAGTCGCCGCGCAAAGAAAAATGCCCCGTAGACGGCGGTCAGCAGCGATAGCAATACGACGACACTCAATGTCAGCGTAAAGCTGTCTTTCAGTGGCCCGCGAAGAAAGACCAATTCCCCGTAACGGGTATACGACCGCTCCACCGAATCGGCCAATGGCCCGATACGCTCGTCCACTGAGAACATTGCCTGCAACACCCGGGTTTCGAGACCTGCCTGCATCAGTGGCAGTGCAACGGCCGCACGAATGTAGTAGTTGCCGTCACGCTGTGGTTCGAGACCCACAAACGTTTTCTCCACGCGAAGCTGCATCAGGACCTCGTCGTTGAGCATGGTCGGTATCTGTTGCGCGGGCCCATCCGAGCTGGTCGCGATAATGCGGAAGTTTTCACCGAATACTGTGACTTCGAACGCTCCGGCTTCATGGCGCAGGGCGCCCAATACCGGGTACAGGGCCACATCGTCGCCGCGATCAAGCTCGGTCGCCATATTCAGCGTATTTTCGAGATTCTCCCGCATCGCCAAATCCAGCGCGGAGCGGCTCAACTGCAGCGCATCGGCAAGCCCCTCCTCGACCTGCACATCGAACCAGGAATCAATACCGCGATTCAAAAACTGTACAGCAAACAGGTAGACCAGAACTAACGGTGCAACGGCCAGTCCGATAAACGCCATGACCATGCGCCCTCGTAACCTGGCTCCAGGAACGTTTTGCTGATAGTCCCTAACCAGGCGCACCAGATTGCTGACGACAAGGGACAGCAGAACCACGGCGGTACCGATATCAACGAACAGGATTACCGTATGTAGACGGCCAAATTCCACCGAGCTCTGGGCAGCCTGGCCGAGCAAGACAAGCGAAAAGATGCCCAATGCCAGTGCCGCCAGCACTAGCAGCGTTATCAGGCGCCTTTTCATTCGCTTACTGACCATCCGTACCAGTCACTCTCCAACTTAAAACCATCCTGCCAAAGTGCGAACATCCGCAATGGCCCAGGTAAACGGTCCTGGTCGAGCACCGCGCGAATACGGACATTGTAGGTCGCATCCGGATCAAGCAATGCAGCATCGATTAGTGGCAAATCCACTACCCTACCCATCATATTCAGCGCGGAATAAAGCGTTGCGAAAGTATCCTGCCCTCCACTGTTAAGGTTCGTGACAACGTAGCGGCCAGTCAATGCGTGGTATTGCAGTTCGGAGCTTTGCACCAGGCTGGCAATCTCGGGGTCAGTCCAGAAGCGGCGCGTGCGAGTCAATTCGATATGCAACTCCAAGGTCAATGCAACGCCGCTGTTAAGGGCTTCCAGGGCTTCGTCACTCAGTTCATAGTTGAGCAGGGCCGAAACGTAAAACACCCCGTCCTCAAGGAATGTTTCTCCACTTCGCACTTCGAATTGTCCTTTCTGAGCCTGCGCCGAAAATGGAAACAGCAACAGACAACATGCGAGCAGCCCGGCACGAGTAACGTTCGGTGCTGACCGGTTCAATGGCCGCCTCCGGGAACTGCAATGCTTCCACAGGCGGCAGGTATTAGCCTGCAAGTCGTGCGCCATTACGTTTTCAATCGCCAAGGGGGTGTGCTAGCAGTTTTTCGAGCGCAGCTTGGCTTTTTTGTTCGTTTGCTGACGTTCCATTAAAGCATAATAAAAGCCGTCGATATTTCCTGAGCCCGGCAGCAGCTGTAAGCCATGGCCGACGACCGGACCGGCCAATGCAAAGGCCGGGACAGCTTGGGTGGTATCTTCGCGAACATCCACGGCCCCGGCGAGAAACCGGGTTACGACCGCCGAGTTCTCTGCCTTCAACACCGAGCAGGTCGCATACACCAGGCGGCCGCCGGGAGCCAACAGCTCCCACAACCCGTTTAACATTTGCAGCTGGCGTTCGGCCATTTTCTCTATGTCGCTAGCGCGCCGGAGGAACTTGATGTCGGGGTGGCGCCGCAGCACACCGGTGGCAGAACACGGCGAGTCAACCAAAATTCGATCAAAAGGCAGGCCATCCCACCATTCCGATGGGTTAAGCGCATTGCCAGCCACAACAGTCGCTTGCAAACCCAGCCGGTCCAGATTTTCGCTAAGCCGCAGCAAGCGTTCGGGGGATTGGTCCAGTGCGACCAGTTCGCGCAATCCCGGTTCACGCTCCAGCAGATGCGTGGTCTTACCGCCGGGCGCCGCGCAAGCGTCCAATACCCGCATGCCCGGTTGCGGATCGATCAATTCCACTGCGAACTGCGATGCCGCATCCTGAACGCTGACCGCGCCCGCCGCAAAACCGGGAAGCTCGGTTACCGGTACCGGCTTACTCAGGCAAACTGCATCCGGTACGCCTGAAAGCGTGACGCCGTCGTCGCCGAACGCTGCCTGCAAGCGCTGCCGATACTCGGCCCGCGTGCCACGGCGTCCGTTCACGCGCAGCCACATGGGCGGAAGCCGGTTGCCCGCATCTAGCACCGCCTGCCAGTGGTCGGGCCAGTCCTGCCGGATTTTTCCAATTAACCAGTCCGGGTGACCATACCGAGCCTCATCGTTGGCCATCAACTCCGCAAGCAGCTGATCACGTTCGCGCAGAAAACGTCTGAGCAGCGCATTAACCAGGCCGCGGTGGTGAATTTTGCCGAGCTGCGCGCTAGCCTCAACGGTCGCAGAAACCGCGGCGTAATCCGGTTGCCGCGCATCGATCAGCTGATACAGGCCAATGGAAATCAAGGCAATAACGACGCTGTCGCGCCGGGCTATCGGTCGCTCAAGCATCAAGTCGATAATGCGGCGATGCCGGTGATGGCCCCGCACAGCGCCATAGGCCAGTGCCTGGATCAAAGCCCGATCCCTGCTGGAAAGCTGGTCGCTGGCGGCTAACTCGAGAGCGCTTTCCAGTGTCCTGCCTTCGGTCAGCACGGCGTCGACCGCCGTGGCAGCCAGTGCCCGGGCGTCAGCACCGGTCCCCGTTTCGGGCTGCGTCTGTCGACTTGCCGTGTTCATTGTCCAAGCAACTTGTCGAGGAGACCGCGAGACCGGCCGAACTCCGCTGCGGCTATCGGTCGCCCACCGGGCAACTGCACCTCGGTTAGCCGCAGCTGACCCTGACCGGTTTGTACGTCCAGGCCTTCACGATGCACGGCGACAACGCTGCCCGGCGAGCGGTCCATCCCACCATTGGCCACGTCGTCGCCCGGGACCACGTAAGCCGACCAACACCGGAGCTGCTTTCCCTGATACAGGGTCTCGGCCACCGGCCACGGGTTATACGCTCGAATCTCCCGGTCTATCCGTTGCGCGTCCCGGGTCCAATCAATGCGCCCATCTGACTTATCGATACGGCCAGCATAGGGCGCCTCCGGCTCGGCCTGGGACAATGGCTTCAACGACTCCGTCAGCACCGCGTCAAGATGCTCTGCCAGTACCTCGGCCGCCAGCGCCGCAAGTTTTTGTCCCAGCTCTCCAGCGGTTTCGCGTTCATCAATCGCAAGAGCTTCCCGAGCCAGCACGGGGCCAGTGTCGAGGCCGCGGTCCATCTGCATCAGGCTGATGCCGGTGGTCTGGTCGCCGGCCAGTAGTGCCGCCTGCACCGGCGAAGCACCGCGCCATCGCGGCAGCAGCGACGCGTGAAGGTTGACACAGCCCAAACGTGGCGCCGTTAGCACGGCCTCAGGCAACAATAAACCGTAGGCCACGACAATCATCAGGTCGGCCGCCAGCGCTGGAATTTCCGTCTGAATCCCTTGCCGGGCTAGCGTTTCCGGCTGCAGCACGTCGATTTGCCGGCTGACAGCAAATTGCTTCACGGGACTTGCGCTTAGCTGTTTACCTCGCCCGGCCGGGCGATCGGGCTGCGTCAGCACGCTGACGACTTCGTGGCTGGAGTCCGCCAGCCAACGTAGTGCGGGTACGGCAAAGTCCGGGGAGCCCGCGAACAGGATTCGCGCAAATGCAGTCATGTATTGGGTAGCTAGCGGCGTTAATTATTCTGATGTTAACGGGCCGGCTCGATTGACGTCAGGCAGCTAGATAACCGGCGGGCTGCCTGCACCGATACGACCGGGCTCCTCGCGTTTTCTCGATTTCGTTGCCTTTTTCTTCAGCCGCTGGCGCTTCAGCTCAGACAGGTAATCGATAAACAATTTGCCGTCCAGGTGGTCTATCTCGTGCTGGATGCAAACCGCCAGCAGCCCCTCTACATCGAGCTGGAAAGACTCGCCCTCACGGTCCAGCGCCTGAACTTTGATCTTTTCGGCCCGCTCAACGTCCGCGGTAAATCCAGGTACCGACAGACAGCCCTCCTCACAGGTCTCACTGCCGTCCCGCTCAAGGATTACAGGGTTAATGAAGCACTGCGGGTCGTCCCGCGCCTCGGACACATCCAGCACCAGCAGCCGCTGGTGCACGTCCACCTGAGTGGCCGCCAAACCTATGCCAGGCGCGGCATACATGGTTTCCAGCATATCGTCCACCAAACGCCTGATCTTCCCGTCCACGGCCTCAACCGGGACCGCCCGTTTGCGCAAGCGCGGATCGGGATATTCGAGAATTTTCAGCACTGTCATGACGGTTCCTTGCCAATTTCGTGCACAACCCTATGAAATACTGCTAAATTTATGATATATGGACACATATTCCTAGCGAACGGATTTTTTACGGGTTTCCGTGCGCTAGATGGGCATATGTCACAGTATCCTGCTCAGCTGTTATGCAAAATTATAGCAGCGCCTGAATTTGCCCTGGCACGCACTGGACCCGATGGATGGAGCGCCCATGAACATCTGCCTGCCCTATGTTGGAACAATCCGATCGCTTCGCACGATCGCCCTGGCGGCCGCATTATCGCTTGCCGCCGCCGCCTCTGCTGACACCGCCCACAGACCTGCAGCAGGTCTTGGCATGGGTGCAGTATTTGCCGCGTCACAATCGGCAACTGCGACCGAGGTACCGGTCAACCCGGAGCACCCGGACCGCTACGTCGTCGTACGCGGGGACACGCTTTGGGACATTGCCGGTTTGTTCTTACAGGACCCCTGGTACTGGCCGGAGATCTGGCATGTCAATGAGCAAATTGATAACCCCCATCTGATTTATCCCGGCGATGTGCTGACTCTGGTCTATGTTGACGGTCAGCCGCAGATTCGATTGGAGCGCGGCGCGCGCGCTGATCGCACAATCCAACGCGGCACTGGTGATGAACGACTGTCGCCACGGATTCGCGTGGAAGAGCTGGATTCGGCGATCAACACAATCGCTGCGCAGGACATCGCGATATTCTTCAGCCGAGGAACCGTGCTGGAAAAATCCGCGGCCAAAAAATTACCGTATGTCGTTGCATTGCGCGGTCATCTTATTGCGGGCGCTGGACACGAAGTGTTTATACGAAACATGAGTGGACAGGTCGGTGCTCAATATAATGTCGTGCGGATGGGTGAGCGGCTGGTCGACCCGGACGACGGAGACGTTGTCGGATACCAGGGGATATTTGTCGGTGAAGGTACTCTGACTGCAACCGGTAACCCAGCAACGATATTTCTGAACGAAACCGTTCGGGAAGCCTACGAGGGTGACCTGATCATGCCGGCCAACCAGAATTTCCCGATGAACTTCTTCCCGCGCCCGCCGGCTCGGCAGGTCAGCGGACAGATCATCTCGGTTATCGACGGCGTTTCGCGCATTGGTCAATATCAAACCGTCGTACTAAATCGTGGCAGCCGTGATGGGCTGGAGGCCGGCAGCGTGCTGCAGGTTTGGGCTGCCAGCGAGAAGGTTGGCGGCCATTACTCCATGACTATGGGCAAAAATACTAAGAAAGTTCGGTTGCCACCCGAACTGGTGGGCACTCTAATGGTCGTCCGACCATATGACCGTATCAGCTACGCGCTGATCATGGAGGCCACCAGTGAGATTCTCGTTCTATACTCCGTTAGCAACCCCATTTAATAACGGGAACGGCTCACCCAACCATCGCGGGAGCAAGTATTCACCGGTGTCGTAAACTGTGCGGCAAAGACGCCCCGCAGGATGGCACCGATGACCCGAGTTTCGTGGCTGAATCTGGCTCTCGCTCCCGGACTTGGTCCGGCTGGAGCGCAACGACTGCTGGAACATTTCGATGGTATTGACGCTATCGTTTCGGCCCGCCGCCAGGACCTGATAGCCGCTGGCGTCGACGAACGAATAGCAACTGCAATTCTCAAGCCCGACAGACAGAAGCTTGGTCAAGCCGAAGCCTGGTTATCGCGCCGCCAACATCACATTATTTCCTGCCGCGATGAACGCTATCCGGTTTTGCTACGCGAAATCCCGCAGTCACCCCCGGTGTTGTTCGTCAGCGGAGACCCGGATGCCCTGTCCCTGCCGCAAATCGCTATCGTCGGCAGCCGCAATTCAACAGCTGGCGGTTGCGATACTGCCCGGCAGTTCGCCGCCCACCTGTCCAAGGCCGGTTTCACCATCACCAGCGGGTTGGCACTCGGCATCGATACGGCCGCGCACTTGGGTGCGCTTGGTGCGGGCGGTCTAACGATTGCCGTCTGCGCGACCGGTCTGGACAGTGTCTACCCGCCGCAGAATGACGGCCTGGCCCAGTCGATCAGCGCGCAAGGCGCCCTGGTGTCGGAGTTTCCACCCGGCACAGAATCCCGGCGCGAAAGCTTTCCCCGGCGAAACCGGCTGATTAGCGGGTTGGCTGTCGGAACGCTGGTCGTGGAGGCAGGGGCACGCAGCGGTGCGCTGATCACAGCGCGTCTAGCCGGCGAACAGGGCCGCGAAGTTTTCGCAATTCCCGGGTCAATTCACAGCCCATTAAGCAAGGGCTGCCACCAATTGATCCGGCAGGGAGCGAAACTGGTTGAGACCGCGCGAGACATTGTCGAGGAGCTGGGTGAGCTCATCGATGCCGCCGTCGGCGCTTTTCCGACCGCAGCCGCCGCGGGCACCGAGGATCAATCGGAGGATCCGGAGTATCGACGCCTACTGACAGCGATGGGCTGGGACCCGGTTTCCGTGGACGTTCTGGTCGAGCGCAGCGGATTGACGGCGGATGAGGTTTCCTCCATGCTCCTGATCCTGGAACTGGACGGGCGCGCAGAGACGCTGCCAGGCGGACATCACAGGCGAAGGGAAGGACGACCCAAATGAGCGAAAGCGTGCTCGATGTGCTCATGTATCTGTTTGAAAACTTTTCCGAGCAGGAACCGGAAGCCGGGCCTGATCAGGTCATTCTGCGGGAAGAGTTGCTTCAGGCCGGATTTGGTGAGTTCGAGGTCGACCGGGCTCTTGGTTGGCTCGAAGAGCTGACGGCCGGCGGGGGGCAGCCGTTTGCCAATCCCCCCGCTTCCCCATCCTTCCGGCTGTTCAATGGCCGGGAACTGGCTCGTCTGGACGCCGAGTGCAGGGGCTATGTCATGTACCTGGAGCAGATCGGCATTCTGTCGCCGGTCCATCGGGAACTGGTACTGGACCGGCTCATGGCGCTTGAAGCCGAAGACATTGGCGTTGAACAGGTTAAATGGGTGGTGCTCATGGTGCTGTTCAGCCAACCCGGGCAAGAGGCTGCTTTTGCCCGCATGGAAGATCTCGTGTTTGACCAAAATGACGGAGGCGTGCACTAATCGTACGTTGACCCGAAACAGATTGCTGTATTAAGAGCCGCGGCCATGCCGCGGTTCGTCGCATATACGCAGCCGGTTAGATGAGTACAAACGTGGTCGTTGTCGAATCGCCCGCCAAGGCGAGGACGATTGAGAAATACCTCGGTCCGGGCTATACGGTCCTGGCTTCGTACGGCCATGTCAGGGACCTGGTGCCAAAAGAAGGCGCTGTCGATCCCGACAACGGCTTTGCAATGAAATACGAGGTCATTGAGAAAAACGAGAAGCACATTCGTGCTATTTCCAAGGCCCTGAAAAAAGCTGATGCGCTGTATCTGGCGACTGACCCGGACCGCGAAGGCGAGGCTATTTCCTGGCACCTTTACGAAATTCTGAAGGAGCGAGGGGAGCTCGTCGACAAGGAAGTTCACCGTGTTGCTTTCTTCGAGATCACCAAGCGTGCAGTCCAGGAAGCTATAGAACACCCGCGGGAATTATCCAACGCCCTGGTTAGCGCGCAGCAGGCGCGCCGGGCGCTGGATTACCTGGTCGGTTTCAACCTGTCCCCGTTGCTGTGGAAGAAAATCAAGCCCGGTCTTTCAGCTGGCCGGGTACAAAGCCCTGCGCTGCGGATGATCGTCGAACGCGAGGAAGAAATTGAGGCATTCGACCCCCGGGAGTACTGGTCACTGGAGGGCGACATCACCGCCGACGACGGAAGTTTCGTGTCGCGACTCGCTGAATATCAAGGCGACAAAGTTGAGCAGTTCAGTTTCGTCAACGACCAGCAAGCTAATTCTGCCCGCGACCAACTGCTGCTGGCTGCGGATGGGAGGGTTCGTGTACAGAAAATCGAGAAAAAGCAGCGGAAGCGAAACCCGACCGCACCGTTTACCACCTCGACACTGCAACAGGAAGCTTCCCGCAAGCTCGGCTTCAACACGCAGCGGACAATGCGAACCGCGCAAGGGCTGTATGAAGGCATCGATACCGGTGACGGGTCGGTCGGCCTGATCACCTACATGCGAACCGATTCGGTCACATTGTCAAATGATGCGCTGGACGATATTCGCAAGTTGATTTCGGAACGCTACGGTAAAAACAACCTGCCGGAAAGTGCGCCAATTTATAAGACCAAGGCCAAGAATGCCCAGGAAGCACATGAAGGCATTCGTCCAACGAGTGCGGCGCGGACACCGGAGGATATAAAGAGTCATTTGAGTGACGACGAATTCAAACTTTATTCGCTGATCTGGAAACGCACGATCGCCAGCCAGATGGTTCCGGCAATCTTCGACACCGTAGCCCTGGACCTGGTGCCGGCTAAACGGCCGGAGGTTGGTCGGTTTCGGGCCAGCGGACAGACACTGGTCAAACCGGGCTTTATTGCCGTCTACCAGGAAGGCAGCGATGACGTAAAAGACGAAGAAGCTGATCGTGCGCTTCCTGCGGTCGAACAGAACCAGGTACTGAGCTTGGCCGAAATACGCGCCGACCAGCACTTCACGGAACCGCCGCCGAGGTATACCGAAGCGCGCCTGGTCAAGGAGTTGGAGGAATACGGTATTGGCCGGCCGTCAACCTATGCCAGCATCATCTCCACACTCAAAAATCGCGAGTATGTCGAAATGGACGGCAAACGATTTCTGCCGACCGATATAGGGCGCATCGTGAGTCGTTTTTTAACTGACCACTTCACCCGCTATGTCGATTACGACTTCACCGCGGGCCTCGAGGACGTCCTGGACGAAGTGTCGCGGGATGAAAAGGACTGGGTGCCGGTACTCGAAGAGTTTTGGGGGCCGTTTAATGAACTCGTGAAGGACAAGGAAGTTAGCGTAACGCGCGAACAGGCCGCTCAGGCACGCCAGCTTGGAACCGATCCAAAATCGGGGCGGCCGGTTAGTGTCCGAATGGGTCGCTTTGGGCCGTTTGTGCAGATTGGTACCCGCGACGACGAGGAGAAGCCGAAGTTCGCCGGCTTGAAGCCAGGTCAGAAGATTTCGACGATTGAGTTTGCCGAAGCGCTTGAGTTGTTCAAATTGCCGCGCAAGCTCGGTGAAACTCCCGACGGCGAACCGGTTTCGGCCAGTATTGGACGATTTGGGCCCTATGTCCGGTACGGGGACAAGTTTGTGTCCATTCGGGACGATGACCCCTACACGATTGGCCTGGAAAAAGCGCTGGAATTCATCGTCGAAAAAAAGGAAGCAGACAAACAGCGAATCATTCAGGACTTCGAGGACGAAGGTATTCAGGTACTTAACGGACGTTACGGTCCGTACGTAACGGATAAAAGCAAGAACGCGCGCGTGCCCAAGGATCGCGAACCGGCCAGCCTCACGCTCGAAGAATGCAAAGAATTGCTCGAGAAAGCCCCGGCCCGCGGCAGACGCGGCGCGAAGAAGAAAGCGAAGACTAAGGCCAAGGTCGAGTCAAAGACAAAGGCAAAAAAGAACAAGAAAAAGAAAGCTAAAAAGAAGACGAAGAAAAAGGTAGCCAAAAAAGCCGACGATAAAGCCGCGGCGGTGCAGTCGGAAAGCACAGAAGTTGTGCCCGGGGAAACTGCGACCGACACTCCGTCAACCGAACCGGGTTAAATATTCCATTCGAATGTGTCAGCAGTCGAATTCGACCGCGCCATCGTCGAAGTGAAAAAACGCGGTCACGATTTTAACACCGCCGTTCTCAGTCGCGTTTCGAATGATGTCGGACTCGCTAATCAAACGCTCGGCACTGTTTCGCGCATTGCGCCGCGCGATCTCGTCAGCGTCTGCTCCGGGTGGGTCCATGGCCGGTTTGATGTAGCTCAGCAGTGTGTTGAGATTTTTGCCCGCATCGCTGCCGTCAATTGCGGCGTCGACGGCGCCACAGTTCTGATGAGCCATGACGACGATCAACTTGGTGCCAATGTACTGCACAGCGTACTCGACGCTGGCAATACTCGACGGGTTGGCCACGTTGCCGGCGACGCGGATGACAAAGACGTCGCCAAACCTGGTATCGAACAAGATCTCTGTTGGCACGCGGCTGTCTGAACAGCTGAGGACGATTGCGAACGGCTCTTGCCGCCCGATCAGTTCCTCTTTGCGGGAGCCCACGCGGCCAGCACCTCTTGCCTGGCCGTCCCGTATTCGCTGGTGGCCTTGTTGCAACAGCTCCAGGGCTTCATCTGCTGTAGGTATCGTCATGCTGCCTCGTTTTTTGACTGGTCGTCAGCGACATTTTTTATTCGCTGCCAAGATTACCGTGCCCGCCCCGAAAGCGGCAAGCTCCGAGCAGAACAAGCACGCAACCCATCCACATTCCGCGCTACCATAAACGGGTTCGCGAAGGTTTGTTACACATCGACTCAAACAACGCTCGCTCGATAACAGCGCCGCATGACCTCAAGTGTGCTAATCCGACAGGCCGCCCGTGCAATATGGGCCGGCGGAATTGTCGCCTATCCGACCGAGGGAGTTTACGGACTTGGTTGTCTGCCCGGCAGCGCATTGGCAGTCCAGCGGCTGCTGCAGCTCAAGTCTCGCAGCGCCGATGCAGGATTGATTGTGATTGCAGCTGAGCTGGAGCAACTCGAGGACTGGATCCAACCCGACCGCAAGGAGGCCCGGCGGCTGCGCGGAAAGTCAAAGCGCGCGACGACCTGGATCGTCAGTGCACGGCCGGATACCCCGGGCTGGCTTACCGGCGGGCGAGAAACGCTGGCAGTCCGGGTCACGACACATCCAGTGGCTGCAGCGCTGTGCCGGGAGGCCGACACAGCGCTAGTCTCAACCAGCGCGAATGTCAGCGGCAGGCCACCGGCATTGACCGCGCTGGGGGTGCGGCGACGGTTTGGCAAAGCGCTGGACTGTATCGTTGCCGGCGCTGTCGGGCCCGACCACGGTTCGGCCACCGAGATCCGACGGGCCCAAAATAATGCCCTGCTGCGCCCCGGCAGATGACCTGCAGCTGTGGATATTTAGTAAAATATGCTAGTGTCACGTTAAGAAAAACTCTTAACTCCTTGCAATTAAATAGAAAGATATTCACCTGATACCCACGGCCTGGCCGTCGGGAAAGGTCGCGGCGAAACCTGCCGCCGGAAAAGGGTGCCGATGAAAACACTGCGCCAAGCCATAGTTGTCGCTATCGGGCTGTCGGTCCTGCTGCCGTCGTCGGCGATATGGTCGCAGATAAGGTCTGAGTCCTTACCGGGTACCTCCCGCGTCGCAACCCATCCGGGCAGCGTAGGGACGCCATCCGACCAGGTCTATATCGTCCAGCTGGCTGCGCCGCCCGCAGCGGCTCGCCTGGCCGGCGAGCGCCGGAGCCGCCATCGCGGTCGTCTTCGCTTCAATGCAAAAGCACCGGAAGTTCGCGCCTATGTCGACCGGCTGAAAAACTCCCACGATCAACTGCTCGACAAGATTGGTTCGTATGACCGCAAGCTTTATAGCTACGGTTACACTTTCAACGGCTTCGCCGTGAGCCTGAACGAGCAGCAAGCCGCAAAGCTGAAATCCCGCCGCGG
>JAUWKW010000266.1 GCA_030614035.1 Chromatiales bacterium
ACGTCACCTCAGGCGGCGCTGCTGTACCGTCTGAACGGTGATTACAATCCACTGCATGCGGATCCCGCGGTCGCCGAGAAGGCCGGCTTCAAGGCGCCGATATTGCATGGTCTCGCCAGCTTTGGTATCGCGGCGCGGGCCGTCCTGCAATCGCTCAACAATACAGATTCATCCAGATTAAAAAGCTTCGGCCTGCGGTTTTCCGCGCCGGTTTATCCGGGCGAAACGATCAGCACTGAAATCTGGAGAGACGGTAACGAAGTGTCTTTCCGTGCCCGGGTCCCCGAGCGTGATGTCATCGCGCTGACGAACGGATTAGCCGTCGTCGACTAGAAAAACTGTTCGTTACTCACGCCATGTCGGCCCGGTGATAGCTGAGGTCGCCCGGCAGGTCGGGCGAGATTTCCCTGAGCACGAAGCGCCAGGTCCCATCGACCCTCTCGAAGCTGTCGTAGTAGTGACCGATAAAAATCGGCTGCAGCGGGAAGTCGGGTGGCACGGCTTGAAAGACCGTGATGTAACAGCGGGCCGAGGCCCGGTCGGAGGACTCGTCGACGTCGATCTCGACATTGCTCATGACGTGTTTGGTGTTCGGTTTTCCGTCGTACAGGATCACCTGTTGCAGTGTCTCAAGCACGGCTTCCGTTCCGGTGTCGCCGCCACCCGGATCACCAATAACGCGCCAGGTTCCCGTTTCAAACAGTTCGGCGAAACCCTGGGTGTCGCCGGCATCGATGCGGTAGCAGTATTCGTGCATCAGGTGCAGGATCGCATCGTGAGATTCACTCATGGGACTCAGCTCGCTAGGCGAAAAACATTGAAAACGATGGTTCGGGGAAACGTACGCTGTGGCCACCCCAGCGTCAACCGTTCCCGAGCCGCTACCGCCCGGCGCGACGCATAAAAAGCTTTTATATTCAATCACTTATGTTATGATGGCACACGCCGCCGACTACCGTAGACTTGCAGCAGAATTTACGCAAGCGATTGCGACAAAAATTGAGCCGGCCCCCAGAATATTCCGAAACCATTGATGGACAATGTCATGAAATACGAAACACTCAAATTTGAACTGACCGGAGCGGTGGCAACGATTACGCTGCAGCGTCCCGATGCGGCCAATGCGTTCAACCAGCAGCTCGCCGACGAGTTGCTGAACGCAGCGGAACAATGTTCGACCGACACAGCAATTCGCGCGGTTATTCTGACCGGCGAGGGCCGCATGTTCTGCGGTGGCGGCGACGTCGCAGGCTTTGCCGACGCAGGCGATGCGATGGGCGAGCTTCTGAAAAGTTTAACTGCCAACCTGCATCAGGCGATCTCGCTGTTCCAACGCATGAATGCGCCATTGATCATTGCGGTCAACGGCATTGCGGCCGGCGCGGGTATGAGCTTTGTATTGACCGGCGATGTGGTCTATGCCGCCGAGTCGGCGAAATTCACGATGGCGTATACGAAAATCGGTCTGTCCCCTGACTGCAGTAGCACCTATTTTCTGCCGAGATTGATCGGGCTGATGAAGGCGAAGGCGCTGATGTTGCTCAATCCCGTATTGAGCGCTGCGGAGGCCCAAGAGTTGGGCATCGTCACGGAGGTGGTGAGCGACCAGGAATTAATGCAGGCGGCCCGTAGTTGCGCCGAGGAACTGGCCGCGGGGCCGACCCGGGCCTATGGGGAAGTAAAGCGGCTGTTGATCGACAGCTTCACGAATTCTCTGGAGACGCAGATGGATCAAGAAACAGCGGCCATCGCCGGGCTCGCCGACGGTACCAGGGATGCGCGAGCAGGCATTGCCGCGTTTATCGCCAAAGAAGCGCCAAGTTTCGAGGGTCAGTGATTCGACGCTCTCAATAGCTGCGGATTCGTCAGGCCAATCAGCTGGCCGCGGCGTCTCGTTGTTTTCCCGGGCGCAGAGTTCGAAGCGTTTCTTCGAGGTACTCCAGCAGGTATTGCGACCGCTCGGTCTCTTCGTGAGTCAGCGCGCTGACCGCCAGACCTTCTATCAGGTAACGCGATAAATCGAGCGCCAGATCGAATGCCGCTTTATCGCTCTGCCATTCTGGAAACAACTCGGTAGCGGTGTTGTACCACTCCTTGTCGAATGCGGCCTGAGCTGGCTTCAGTATGGCTTCCAATTCCGGGTCAGTGCGCGCCGCGACTGATAATTCGAAAAAGGCAACAAAAATCGGATGGCATACGTGCTGCCAGTAGCCCTGCACAGCCAGGTGAACCCGTCCCTTGCCGGCCGGTGGCGCTTCGTTGACGGCGTTACGGAATGCCTTTAGCCGTTTGGCGTGCAACTGTGCCACCGCCGCCTTGACGATGTCTATCTTGGACGGAAAATGATGCAGCATGGCGCCGCGGGAAAGCCCGGCCGCCTCGGCAATTTTGGTGGTCGTGGTCCCTGCGTAACCCAACTCGACGAAGCAGTCGATGGCGGCCTCAATAATCAGATTTCGCGTTGCCGCGCTTTTCTGTGCCTGCCAACTGGCGGGTTCCTGATCCAGGGCGCTCGTTCCAGTGCTGACCTGCTGCTGGTCACTCATAAGCTTCCTCAAACGGGCCGATAGTGATTGGTCAGCATGGTGGCTTGGTCAAAAAAAGTCAAAGGTGATTGTAACCGGACAGTCTGACTGATTAGACTAGTGACCTATAGGGGGACACGGCGTGACGGAGGGAGAGGGCGTATGGGCAGAGTCGACGGCAAAGTGGCATTGATCACGGGAGCGGCGTCCGGGCTTGGCAAGGCCGATGCAGAGATTCTCGCCCGCGAAGG
>JAUWKW010000159.1 GCA_030614035.1 Chromatiales bacterium
GCCGAATACCGGCGCCCAGATCCAGACTGCGATTTGCAATGCGAGCAACGTGATTCCGGCGCGCACGATTGCAGCACCGGCACTGATGCCCTGGTCGGCGCCGGCACGCAAGAACCACAATGAGTAGAAAGAACCAATGACTATCAGATCACCCCGCGCCGCGAACGCGACAGTGTAGGCCAGCGCGAGGCCAGGGTTCCGGCGAGCCTGACGCAGGCCCTCAAGAAACCCGGCAAATACAGAGTGGGTTTCGTCGGCGCGTGCAAAGCGTCCGCCATACCAACCGAAGCGAACGACCAGCGCCGCGAGCACGGCCACGCTGGCGCCAACCCAGAACGTCAGGCGCCCGGCCTCGACCGATGTAAAGCCTTCGGCCTGGAATATGCCAGGCAAGCGTGCCAGCACCAGTGAGACCAGCAAAATCGCAAAGCTGGTGATAAAACTGTTGGTGCCACTCCACTTGCCGCGTGTCACATCCTGAGGATAGTCCTGCATGGTTGCAATGACGGCGACTGATGCGATTGCGACGCCGATCGCAATGACGAACCGGAATCCCAACAGCTGTAATAGCGAACCGGCCAACGGGTACAGGGCCAGGCCAATCGCCCAGATCAACAACCCGACGACACAGATGATTCGCCGGCCGGTGCGATCTGATAAGGCGCCGATCAAGCCCATAACCAGCAACGCAATGCCTTCGTGAAACGCGCTCAAGCGGCCCGTCACCGCACCCTGTTGGTCTGCCGGAACTTGCAGCACTTCGCTGAGCAGAAACGGTTGAATAAATCCGAGGAACGTCGTTAGCGTGACGAACAGGAACGCCGTTGAAAAATAGCTGGCCGCATTGATCCGGCTGACGCCCGGCGTCAGCCAGAACGGCCCAAACTTGATGCCGCTGGTATCGGCCTGCATGATCAGTCCGCGGAAGACTCCGGTTGGTAAAGGCCGTTGCTCCGGACGTTGACGTCCGGATTGGAAAACCTCAAGGCGATTGCCAGATCAGGCCAGCGGCTCGACGCTGATCTCGATAATCCGCGTTTCCTCGTTCCACGGCGAGAAGACCAATTTCACCTGCAGGTGATCGGCATAGCCGCGGAACCGGGGTATCGTCCACTCTTCGTGAATCTTTTGCTCGGTCAGGTTCGTCCAGATTCCCCGCTTCCAGCCCTTCTCGAGGATGCGTTTGTACGGTGACAGGTAGGAAACGCGGTGGCGATTGTCATGAAACTCAAAGCCTTCGGCCGCGACCAGGTCGCGGAAGCAGGTCGGTGTCGTGATGGCGTCCAGCGCGAGTGAGATGTCGCCGGTCTGTTCGATCCAATACACGCGTTCGCTCAATATTTCCCGCATCGATTCAATGTCCCACTCGATCATCTCGTCGACCTTGCCAGTCGAAAACGCAAAGTCGACCCACTTGAGTTGTTCCTTGATCAGTGCGTCGTTGCCCTGGTGGTAGTAGGGCAGTTTCATCTGGAAAGTGCGAATGGTGTTGCCGATGATGCGGCCGAATTCGGCATCCCGGTCTTCGATCAGGTTATCGGTCGTCCCGATGCGTTCGGCGACAAGATCGGCGACGGCCCGGCCAATCTCCGCTGTTATCGGTCCGAATTTGGCCTCGAAAGCCTGGGTGTAATCGTTCAGAGCGAACCAACCCTTCATGATCGCGTCTGCGCGGGCACGTTCCTCTTCTGTCATGGTCGTTTCTTGGACCGCTGCGCCAGTTGCACTCATTTCGAATCCCCTTATTCGTAGGCAGTTAATTCGTCAACCGTACCCCGCCTTAGCCCGCAGCCGATACGGCGTTCGTTCTGGACCTCGTCAGGCCGGTGATCGCGTATTCTGAAGAATAGCGCGACGGTGCCCTCAGCGCCTAGTCGAATTGTGGTCCCGGGCGGCTAGCTGCCAGCGCCGGGCATTAACGGGATGTGGTCCAGCACCCAATTGCCCGATTCGCGCCGTCCGGGCGATGGAATCGCGTAGGCGATGTCTCCCTGGTTCTCCCGCATTGCTGCCAGGTCGACCCGCCAGCCGCGTCCTTCCCACTCTTTTAACAGTTTGCGGAACCCGACAATGCACGCCTCACCCGCGGCCAGCAGTTCTTTCGTCGTGGTTTCCGGCGTCCGCAGCGGGTACAGAGCTTCGATGATACCGATGTCCTCGCCTGCGACCCGAAGGTTGACTTCCTGAATCCGATCATCCTGCTCCGGCTCAAGCAGGCAATTGCGGGTGTTGACGAAAAAAATGCGGGTCTGGCGATCGTTGACCGGCTGCTCGAAGAAATACTGCGTAAAGTTGTTGTCGGCGGACAAATCGATCGACGTGATCAGCGTATTCGGGCCGTGGTGCGCGGAACTGGCGCCGAGATCCTCGGGCCGCCCCTGCAGTTCAGTGAGTGTCAGCTGGTCGCGGTGCAGTACACCCATCTTGAGCGAGAGCTCGTGTCCCCAATCCGTTCTGATCGTTTTCAGCGTCTCCATAATCGGGGAGACATTGCCCTGTGCAGGGTGCACAAATTCGTTGTGCATTGGATCCAGGCCATTTTCCATCGAGCGTTCGTAGTACGCACCAAGTTCCATAATTACCGGCTCAGTCGCGCGCCATTCATCAGTATCGTACTCCACGATCTCGTATAGCGGCGGGCGTTCGGCTTCGGGAAGATCACCGAGGAACGCAAACACGATGCCGTATTTTTCCTGCACCGGATAGCTGTCAAGTTTGGCACGGGCCGGAATTTTGCTGTCGTCGTCTAATGAGGGGATCAGTTGACACTTGCCGTCGCCGGAATAGCGCCAGCCGTGATACGGGCACACGACACAGTCGCCCGTGACCAGGCCCCTGCTCAGCGAACCACCGCGGTGAACACAGGTGTTACTCAAAACATGTGCAGCACGGTCACTGTCCCGAAACGCTACCAGCTGCGTGTTCAGCACCTGCACCGATACCGGCGCATCGCTGCCGAGTTCTGTGCTTCTGCAGATTGGGTACCAGAAGTTAATGTACACAGGCGCTCCTTAATAATCGGGCCCAGCTTTATTCTGGACCCGATTATAAGCAGCCTGTCTGGGTTGGCGGAACCCGGAGCGTCAGGCGCGCTTCGCCTCCTTGAGCGCCGGCGCTGCTGGCGGTAGCAGCGGCACGGGATCCAGGACCCAGTTTTTCTCCGTTCGCCGTGCCGGACACGGAATCGCATAGGCGATGTTGCCGCGATTAGCGCGTAGCGTGTCCATGTCGATGCGCCAGCCCTTGGCTTCCCATTCGTCGAGGTGTTGACGATAGGCTACGATGGCGTTATCGGATGGCACCAGCACTTCCCTGGTCGCGCTCCCCGGTGTGCGCACCGGGTCCAGTTCCTCGAGGATGGCGATGTCTTCCTTCGCGACAACCAGGTTGACCTTGCGAAGACGGTCGTCATTCTCGGACTCCATCAGGAACGTGCGCATGTTGTGGAAGAAGATCCGCGTGTGACTCTCGTCAATCGGTTGCTCGATGAAATACTGGTGGAACTTGTTATCCTCGGAAAACTGGATCCACGTAATCATCTGGTTCGGGCCGATATGACCGGAGCCAGCGAAGACCTCGGCAACTCCTGTTGTCGCCTCCTCATTCAGCGCCTCGGTCCCGGTTTTCTTGTTGGCGAACTCCACGATGAACTTGCTACCCCACGGCAGCTCCCCCATTTCCAGCGGCTTGCGCTTGAGGTCTGGGTTCATCTCGGGCGATCCCTGGGCCGGGTGCACGAATTGATTGTGCGAAGGATCGAGACCGTTCTCGATCGAGCGCTCGTAAAAGGCGTTGACTTCGAACACGAACAGCCTGTTGGCTCGCCAGCCTTCCTGCTCCCATTCCGAGATTTCTACCAGCGGTGGCCGCTCTTCTTCCGGCAGGTCGCCGAGGAACGCGAATACGATGCCGTATTTCTCTTGCACCGGGTAGCTGTCGACCTTGGCGCGGGCAGGGATATTCTTCTTGGCCACGGTCGGTATCTCGACGCATTTGCCGCTGCCGTCGAATTCCCACCCGTGGTAGGGACAGACGGCGCAGCCGTCTCTGACCCAGCCTTTGCCCAGCGCGCCGCCGCGGTGGATGCAAGTGTCGCTCAATACGCGCGCCTCGCCTTCTTTGTCGCGGAACGCAACGAATTTAAGTCCCAGCACCGTGATGCGGGCCGGTTCGTATGACGTAATCTCTTCCGAGGTCGCCATCGGATACCAAAAGTTGATGTACATGTCGTTCCTCCTTGGACAGAAAGATTGGCCAGCGGAGTGGCTCACGCCTGGCGGGAGGGCCCGCCCCTAGAAGTCCGCTGGTGCACTCGTATGGACACGAGACCACATGCAGTCAATTGGCGCGATTCGGGAAACTACGTACTGCTGAACAGGTGCTAGATGTAGCCCTGGTCGATCATTCGGGAGCCTTGCGTT
>JAUWKW010000151.1 GCA_030614035.1 Chromatiales bacterium
GATCTCGGCCGTATCCCCGACATGTCTGATATCGATCACGACGACGGCGAAGTCCGTATTGGGGCGTTAGCAACCCATGCGGAGCTTGCGAACTCCCCGGTGGCAGAGTTGATTCCAATAGTCAGCGACTGCGCCAATGGCATCGCCGATGTCCAGGTACGAAATCGCGGCACGATTGGAGGGTCGCTCGCTTCCGGCGATCCCAGTTGCGACTGGCCGGCGTTGCTGCACACGCTGGATGCCGAAATCCTGTGCGAGGGTCCTGATGGACAACGCGTGTTGGCGATTGATGATTTTGTCGAAGACCTCTATCAGACCGCGCTGGCTCCGAACGAGATCCTGACCGGAATACGATTCAAGCAGCCACCTGCCAACAGCGGCGGCGCCTACGTCGGCTTCAAACGGTGCGCACCGGCCTACCCGACCGCGACGGCCGGGGTGCAGATGACGCTGGCAGATGGCGACGTTTGCCACGACGTGCGGATTGCACTCGGTTCGGCGGGCTTGACACCGATCCATGCGACCGACGCGGAACAGGTTTTACGCGGTAAAACGCTAAGCCAGGGCACGATCGACCAGGCAGCGGAAGCGGCAGTCGCCGCAGCCGAGCCGGTCGAGGACACGCGGGGTTCCGAGGCATTCAAGCGTTCCGTATTGGCGGTATTGATCAAGCGCGCGATCGACGCGGCAATGCGGCGATGCAAAGGCGAGCAAGTCGAGATGAGTCATGAGTACTACTGAAGCCATCGAACCCGTTGACGTTGCGATCGGCGTCAATGGCGAACGCTATAAGCGGGCGATCGAGCCGCGCATGCTGCTGGTTCAGTTTCTTCGCGAGGAACTTAAATTGACTGGCACGCATATCGGCTGCGACACCACCTACTGTGGCGCCTGCACGGTGTTGCTGAACGGCAAGCCGGTGAAGTCATGTACGGTCCTGGCCGTGCAGGCCGACCAGGCCCAGGTCATGACGGTAGAGGGTCTCGAACAGGATGGCGAACTGCATCCATTACAGGCGGCGTTTTCAGAACATCATGGATTGCAGTGCGGCTACTGCACGCCCGGTATGTTGATGTCTTCGTTTGCACTGTTGACGGCCAATCCGAAGCCCAAGCAGAAAGAAATCCGTAATGCGATCGCTGGGAACCTGTGTCGCTGCACCGGCTATCACAATATCTTTATCGCCATCGACGCGGCCGCCAAAGACATGCGGGGAAGTTAATTCAATGGGAATCAAGTTCGACGGCGATTTCACGGTCACCTCTTCTCCAGCAGACACCTACGCGTTTCTGGCTGACCCGGAGAGGTTTGCGCCCTGTTTACCGACCTTTAAAAGCATTGAGGTGAAAGGGCCCAAGACCGCGCTGGTCAAGATCGGTATCGGAGTCGGCAAGATCCGCGGCTCTGCCGGAATAACGCTGGAACTGGACGATTCCGGCGCACCCGATTGCGCGGCCTACGATGGTAAGGGCTCGATCATGGGCGGGGCATTTAATTTCGCGACAAGTTTCAAACTGGAAGCAACCGGTGCCGGCACGGTGGTCCATTGGGAAGGCGATTTGAGCATGTTCGGAAAACTGGTCGCGCTGGCCGGCGGTTTAATCCGCCCCATTGCAAAAAAGGACATCAACCGGTTAATCGCGGCATTAGAAGCAGAACTGTCTCCGGATCTGGCTGAAGGCGCAGCCGGGTAATCGATAGAACTCAGGTATTTCTGGGAACACCGCATGAGTTGGGTTGGGAAATCACCACGACGCAAAGAGGATAATCGTCTCGTTCGCGGGCGTGGCCTGTTTACCGATGACGACCAAACGCCTGGCATGCTGCACATGTACGTGCTGCGCTCACCTTACGCGCATGCGAATATTCTGAGCATCGATGTGTCGGCCGCCGAAGCGTATCCAGGCGTTGTTTGCACGCTGACTGGCAAAGAAGTGGCCGAGCAGTGTGACCCCTACATGCAACTGGCGCCCGGGAAAGCGGCAGGGATCCTGGATTATTCGATTGCTGTGGACCGAGCACGCCACCAGGGTGAACCGGTGGCGGCGGTATTTGCCGAAACGCCCGCAATTGCGATGGACGCGGGCGAACTGATCGAAGTGGACTATGAAATGCTGGACCCGGTACTCAGCGGAGAGCAGGGTCTGGAAGATAAGGAGATCGTGCACGAAGCGGCCGGCACCAACCTCGTCTGGCAGGATGTCTATGAATACGGCGACGTCGATAAAGCCTTCGATGAAGCCGCCCACATCGTCAAGATCGATCGCCTGCATTTTCATCGCTTTTCGAGCACACCACTGGAAGGCAATGCCTGTGTCGCGGAATGGACCCGGCAGGGCACGATCGAATTTTTCTGCAACAACTCGTTTGCCGGTTTTGCCCAGCAACTGTTGTCGCCGGCCCTGCGGGTTGGTTCGGAGCAGATACGGATTCGAACGCACGATATTGGCGGCAGTTTCGGCAACAAGATCTGGAATTACATCTACATGACTATTGCAGCGCTGGGATCGCGCAAGGCCGGCGGCCGCAAGGTCAAATGGAGTGAGATACGCAACGAGAACCTGCTGGCCAGCGGTCACGGCAACGAACGTACGTTTTTGGACACCGAAGTCGCGTTGGACCAGGATGGCGTCATGACCGCATTGCGCTCGCGCCATATCGATGACTGCGGCGCGTATCCGCGATATGAGCCGCTAGGCTGTGTCATCTGGTCCCAGGTGATTCCGGCGTGCTACCAACTGCGGAACATCCGCATCGATTTTTCGCAGGCTGTGACGAATAAATGCCCGGCAGTCCCCAATCGGGGTTATTCCCGTATGCAGCACCTGTGGTTCATGGAGCGCGTCATCGATATCTGCGGTCATGAACTGGGGATCCCCGCCGATGAAATTCGCCTCCGAAATTACATCCGCGACTTTCCGTACGAAACACCAAACGGCTGCGTCTACGACTCGGGCAACTACCCTGCCATGCTCGAAATGGCCCAAGAGCTGATCGGCTGGGACGCATGGAAAGCCAAACAGGCCGAGGCCCGGGACGAAGGCCGGCTGCTGGGTATCGGCATCGGTACGACGCTGGACTCCGGTACCAACAATTTCGGGCAGGCCCAGATCATCAACCCACATCTTCCTTTTTCAGGTAATTCAGAGGTTTGCAACATACAGTTAGACTTGGATGGAGCTGTAGTGGTCAGCCTTGGCACCGGGCCTTCCGGGCAGGGACACGAGACCGCGACGTCGCAGGTCGTCGCCGATGAGCTGGGCATCGAACCGGACATGGTTCACGTCAGGACCGGTTTCGACGGCAGTTGGAACGCTTTTGTTGGACACTCCGGAACCTACGCGAGCCAGTTTGCCGTCACCGGGCTGACGGCAGTGCACGGCGCCTGCCAAAAACTGAAGGCGCAGATGCGCCGCCTCGCTGCTGTCCTGCTCGAGGCGAGCGAGGATGAGCTGGAGTTTGGCGTCGGCGACGAGGGTCCGGAGCTGCGGGTCAAAGGCACCGACCGAGCGGTCAATTACTGGTACCTGAGCAACATAGTCAACAGCAATAACGCGGTACTGTCTGACGACCTCGGGGACGTGACGCTGAATGTACGCAACGTATACCGCCCTCCGTTCGAGGTGCCGGACACCGAGCGTAAATTCGGTAACCTGACACTGACTTACGCATCCCAACTGCATATTGCAGTCATAGAAGTGGACCGGCAGACCGGCCACGCGAAGATTCTCGACTATGCGGCCGTGGATGACTGCGGCAAGGCAATCAACCCGCAGATTGTCGCCGGGCAGGTCCACGGCGCCACCGGTCACGGCATCGGTGCCGCGATCATGGAAACCTTCCAGTATGACGAGATTGGCAATTTGCTGACCTCAACGTTCAGCGATTATGTGCCGATCACCGCGTTGAACATGCCAGACGTCAAGTACGGGCACATCGAGACGCCGTCGCCGTTTTCGTTCAATGGCGCCAAGGGCATGGGAGAAGGCGGCGGCGCGCCGCTACACACCGTGTCGGCAGCCATGCAGGACGCTTTGTTCGGCGAAGGCATCATCATCCAGGATTCACACCACTCACCGCCGGCCGTCTTCGAGGTCATGCGCGAGGGCAACCGCGAACAGGTCGTGACGGTCGAAAACCGGTAATCAGTAATGTCGATTGAGTATTTGCAACCCGAGCAATTGTTTCCGAGCTCAGCGTTCGGCTTCTCACAGGTGGTCGTGTCCACCGGCAGCCGCCATATCCATTGCGCCGGACAAACGGCATGGGATAAGGACATGCAGCTGGTCGGCGGCATGGATCTGGGGCAACAGATGCGCAAAGCGCTCGAAAACGTTGGTCACACGCTGGAGGCTGCGGGCGCATCACCTGCCGACGTCGTGCGCATTATGACTTTTGTGGTCGATTACCGGCCCGAATACGCTGCGGTCCTTGGTCAGGCGATGGCGGAATTTTTCGGCGCCGATACGCTCCCCGCCGCGACCCTCATCGGCGTTCAGGCGCTCGCTATGCCCGAGTTTCTGGTGGAGGTTCAAGCGACAGCCGTTGTTGAAGGGTAAGGCAGCATCCGCCGGTACGAGCCCCCGACCCAGCGTATATATAATGAGTGGGCGTGCCTCCGCCGGCGGTGCACGATGCGCAGTGGAGCGCTTGGCGAGACCCTAGCCGCCGGTTTGC
>JAUWKW010000207.1 GCA_030614035.1 Chromatiales bacterium
ACCGTTCAAGTATTTAAATATGCGACTTGTGGTTGCTGCATCAGGTGGATCAGTCATTTGCAGGAACACGGCTTTACTGTAAAGGCGCCCGATGTTGGGGATATGAGCAAGGTAAAGGTCGAAAATGGCGTTCCGCCCCGGCTGTATTCGTGCCACACGGCATTGGTTGACGGTTACGTCATCGAGGGGCATGTTCCGGCGCCCGATATCATGCTGCTGCTCGCGGAGCGATCCGAGGTCTCTGGCTTCGCGGTTCCGGTCATGCCGATCGGCTCCCCGGGTATGGAGGGTGCCAATCCTGAGACCTATACAGTCCTGTCTTTCGATGACGCAGGAACGGTCCGCGAGTTCGCCACACACCATCCATAGACGCCGTCAGCTCGCCACCGGATCCGCCACACCCGGACAAATGAATGCAGCGAAACTTTTAGTCGGCGGCGCTCTGTTGCTGCTGGCGTGTGCGCATTCGCTCATCGGGTATGCACAAGCTGACGACGGATCGAACGAAAATACTAACCGCGACGGCTCAGTCTTACCTGCCGTGCAAGCGCAAGGCGCCATCAATCGCGTCGATATTTCGGCCAGTTACATCGAACAAGCGCCAGCGGATCAGGCAGTCGTAGAATCCAAATATACGAAAATCATCGGATCCCATCACCAGGTGACGGTGGTCGCGGCGCTGGTTGATTCGGATATCGACAGCGGTAGTGGTTTACGGGGCGGCGATCTCAAGTTTGGCTATTCGTTTACACCAAACCAGCAGCTCACCGCAAACCCGTGGGTTCCATCGGACGTCGGTATTGGTTTCGGCCTGTCGATTCCAACCGGCGAACTGGACGACGGGACCGGCACGGGCGGCTGGCTGTTGGCTCCGAGGCTTGGCTATGTCTCGACAATCGGGAGCAACCTTGCGATCGCTCCAGCGCTCGAATATATATTTTCATTCGCCGAGGAGACCGGGGCCGAAGAAACTCGCTTGGCGGCCCTGTCGGTACAGATTCTTTATGTGGCTCCCGACGCATTCTGGTTTCAGTGGACCCCTGAGTATGCGTACAACCTTGAACTTGATCCAGGCGCATTCGGTAACGTTTTTCGCATTGGAAAGTTGTTCGCGCAGCACTTCGCGCTCAGCATCGACTATGAGCGCCTACCCGTTTTCAGCAAAACGCCCGGCGGATCGACGACGGATTATGCCAATGTCTGGACGCTTGGCGTTCACTTCCCGTTTAATTAAGTCCAATAAATGTTCGGAAGCGCCTAAGCTTCGGGCGAAAGATTACACTGGAAAGATCAGGTAAAGCGCTCCACCCGGCTGCTACAATACGAATTCGGCTCGAACATAAGACATCTCTTGGCACCCACGGTCTGTGGAAATAAACGTGGTCAGAATAATAAAAATAATACTGATCGTCCTGGTCGGCCTATGGGGCCTCATCGGCGGACTGGGCAACCTTGCCCTAACCGATTCGGGTTTTACAGCCACCGCTGAGGTCGTTGGCGCCGCCGGGCGCAGCGGAGTTGCCGACTGGCAACGAATCGAAAATCCACTGTTGATCTGGGCCGCGTGGGCGTTGCTCCCAATAGGCAAACTGGCGACCGCAGCACTGTGCTTTTTCGGCGCTTGGCGCATGTGCTTGAGTCGCCATTCGCCGGCAGACCAATTCAATGCTGCCAAAGCGTTCGGGCTTTTGGGCTGCGGAATCGCGATAGCCATGATGTTCGGGGTTTTCATGGTGGCGGCGGATACATACTTTAAAATTTGGCAGGCGGAACTGGGTTCGCGCGTAATGCCGATTGCATTCCGCTATGTCGGGTCAATTGGCATCATCGCGTTGTTTGTCAACCAGCCGGATCGCTGAGATCTGTTACCGACATGGTGTTTGCAAGGACCATCGCTAGTTAATCAAACGTTTATGCGAAGCGTAATCACACAGTCGGTAATGTTGCCGGCTCCAGCTGAGGAGTTGTATGAAATGTATCTGGATCCTGCCCTGCACGGGGCGTTCACGGGTCATCCGGTAACGATCGCAGCGCAGAGCGGGGCGGAGTTTCGGGCCTTCGACGGCCAATTAACCGGGCGAATTCTCGCAACGGTTCAGCCGAGCCTGATTGTGCAATCGTGGCGATCAACAAATTTCAAGCCGGACGATGAAGACTCCACGCTGATTCTGAAATTTTCGAATGAAAGCACCGGGGGGCGCGTAAATCTGGTTCATGTCGGCGTCCCTGACCAGGACTATGGAGGTGTGTCAGAGGGCTGGGAGACATACTACTGGGGGCCGTGGCGAGAATATCTGGAGCAGCGCGGCCAAGCAAAATCATAGTCTTTTCCTTCGGATTGCCGACGCATGAATACTACGATACAGGCGATTACATGGCAGGGGCTGGTTCTGGCCTTTCTGCCGGCGGTGATCGTTATTGGCATCATGTTGCGTTGGGCCGCCGGCGCGCAAACCGCTGTATATGCGACGCTACGCATGCTGATTCAGCTGCTCCTGATTGGCTATGTATTGGTGTACATATTCGAAGCCGATCATCCAGGAATCATTATTGCAGTCCTGGTGATCATGCTTGCCTTGGCAAGCTGGATCTCGATTCGGCCGTTACGGAACAAGCAGCCACATTTATATCTGCACGCACTCGCTGCGATATCCGTCGGTGGTCTGGCGACTCTCGTGTTGGTGAGCCAATTCGTTATCGGCGTCGAGCCGTGGTTCAGTCCCCGTTACGTGGTTCCGCTGGCCGGAATGATTTTTGCCGGGTCGATGAACACCGTGAGTCTTGCCGCGGAAAGATTCCAGGCCGAAATTGATAGAGAAACACCGTACATGGAGGCGCGGCGGACTGCGTTGCAGGCGTCATTGATTCCAGTTATCAATTCTCTGTTTGCGGTCGGCCTGGTATCGCTGCCCGGCATGATGACCGGTCAGATTCTGTCGGGGATTTCACCGTTTATCGCGGCCAAGTACCAGATCGTAGTTATGACGATGTTGTTTGGCTCGTCTGGTATATCCGCTGCGTTATATCTGGTGCTGGCCAGGCGAATACCGTGAGAGGGCCCCAGCGATACGAGACGCTCACGATGTTGCTGGCCACGTTGCTGGTGCTTCTATGGTCGGGTATCAACCCTCGAGACAGAATCACATGGGTTTTTGAAGTTTTACCAGTGATTTTAGTCTTGGCAATTCTGGTACCGACTGCCAAGAGTTTCCCATTGAGCTCGTTGTTGTACAGGTTGCTGTTTATTCACGGGTTGATTCTGTTGATTGGCGGGCACTATACCTACTCGGAAGTACCTGTTGGTTACTGGTTTCAGGAAACGTTCGATTTATCTAGAAATCACTACGACCGTTTGGGGCATTTTGTTCAGGGGTTTGTTCCAGCGATCCTCGCCAGAGAACTACTGCTGCGAAAGACGCCACTGGTTCCGGGACGGTGGTTAACGTTTTTGATTATCGCAGTGTGCCTGGCGTTTAGCGCGTTTTATGAATTGATTGAATGGTGGACCGCGCTGTTGCTCGGTGAATCGGCCGACGCTGTTCTCGGAATGCAGGGGGACATATGGGATTCTCAATGGGACAT
>JAUWKW010000073.1 GCA_030614035.1 Chromatiales bacterium
CGTATATCGCTTGTCCAGCGATGGGCAGTCGTATGTGTCGATCCTTGACAGCAACCTGGTATTGACGGCTGCCGATGTCGGTAATGCAAGGATTATCCCGGCGCGCGAGATGCCTTTCGGCGGCCGGGCGTTCTTTTTCCATCCCGCCCCCAGGGACGGCGCGGATCACCTGGCCGGCTACTACCGGATCGGGTTGCCCAACGGCCTGCACGATGCATTCGAGCAGGCGACCCTGAGCGCGATGCGCCGGGACGCATTGATGGGCTACATCGGCCTGCCACCGACAAAGCACCGTGTTCAGGAAGACCTTGAAGCGTATCTGGTCGACTATGTGGCCGATCTGTTTGGTGAGCGTGCCGAAGTGCGGTTCGGCTACTATGCGGGCATCCCCGGCGTCACCAGCGTCATCGAAGACACCGTCGCTGATTTGGCCCGGGACGGTTACGAAAACCTGCTGATCGCGCGTGAAACCACCGATCACAATATCTACGCCAATGTTACCTGGGACCGAAATCATGCGCTGAAAGGATTGTGCCGCGCGGGATATGACGTCGGTGACGGCGGTATCCGCCTGGAGCAGGTGCGCCAGGTCGGCCGAACGCCTGAATACAATCACATGCTGGTCAGGAATCTGTCCCGGCATTTCGGCGATATCAAACCTGGGTCCGAAGTCTCGATCATTTACGCGACCCACGGATACCCATGGCCCGGTTCCAAGCCCGGTAGTGGTCCGCTGATGAAAGCTGCAGTGGAAGTTACCTATGTGTTCCACGAAAACTCATTTCTGAATTTTCTCAGTTTCAAACCGTATGCGATGGCAGCTTTTGACGAATCGAATGGTGGTGACTACCGTTTGAATTTCGCGAAAAGTGGCGGTACGGGCGGACCGTTGTCGCGAACCAACAGCCTGTTTGCATATGCACATATCTACGAACCCATGCTCGGTATCAAGGGCGACCCAATGCGGTTTCAGACCGTTCGAAACGTCCTGGAGACGGCGATTCGGGAAGACGGCCGGAAAGAGATCATCATCGTGCTATCGCACTGGTACAAGGACAGCAACAACACCGCCGTCGAGATTCGGGAACTGAATGATTTGCCCCTCAATTCGATCGAGGAGATGGCGGCAGACATATATTCGATTACGTGGTGCGAGCGATATACAGCGCCGGGACAATACGATCAGTACCTCCCGGAAGCCGGAACGGGCTGTCGTCAGGACTACTCACGCGTGCAGGTAACCGAGGCATTTAATGACGTCGCCGATGACTTCATGATCGGTTACGCGAACCGGATTCGCGGCGGCGTCGAAAAGTTCGGCTTAATGCCGGACCTGGCCCTCGAGATCGCAGCGCAAGGCCCGATCAGGAAACGCGAAGGCGGAACGGTTGAGGTTCGTCACGGCAAGCTTGCCGGTGCCCGGTTGCGCGTCCGCCCGGACCCGCAACCGGGTATTCCCGAATCAAATGTATGGGATGCTGCATTCCGTCCGGCCAGTCACCGGTTTCCGAACACTTCAGCGGACGCGATTCGCCCGATCAACGAATACGAAGCCATCCAGGACTATCTTGACGGTGCCAAAGACGATTTCACCGCCTATATCGGCACCCAGGGCAGGGTCGACGAGCGGAGAGAACTTCCGCGCCATCCACGGGCCGCTTCCCCGACGGTGTATTTCGGCCCCTATCGCACGCTGTTCAATGCACCGGCGGAAATCACGCTGCCGTTTGATTCTGAGTTCGTGCCTGAGCCCAGCCGGTTAAAACCGTTAATTTATAACGAGATTACCGGCACCTACGATCCGGTGTTCCCGGTCGCTGGCACGTCCCCGATGCGCATCGATACAGATAACAGCCTGGCGACATTCGACGTGCAGGTGCTCGGAATTTTTGTATTGGCGTTGGACTAAGCCCGTTTAGTCGCTCAGGAACGCGCGTCACTTTCGAACAGGCGGCGCAACTGCTCATTGCTTTCCTGCTGGGATTGAATCAGCGCATCTTCGTCGGTGTGAATGGCGTGTTGCTGTCTCAGCGTTTCCTCGTCGTGTGCACGAAATAGCTCGGTTGCCTCACGAGCCTCCTCCGGTGCCAAGCCAAGGTCGATCAGCACTTCCTCGGCGGCAAAGATGCTCGACAGGAACGTGTCGCGAATGATGATTTTGGCGCCTATATCCATTAGCCAGAATGCGTGTTGTCGATTGCGTGCCCGCGCAATCAGGTCGAGGTCGGGAAAATGTCGTTTAACGGTTGTGGCGATCTTTACCGAGTCCTCGACATCATCCACGGCGAGAACAAATACCTTTGCGCAATGTGCCCGCGCCGATTGCAGCAGGTCCAGCCTTGCCGGGTCACCATAGTAGATCTTGGCTCCGTATCGCCGCACGAAATCGACTTGCGCCGGGTTGACTTCGAGAGCTGTGAACGGAATGTTGTGCATGGCAAGGATGCGCGCAACGATCTGCCCAAAGCGGCCAAACCCCGCGATGATGACGTGATCCGTCGTGTCGTCCATCGTATCGAAGGGGCGGTCCGTTTCGCGATCAAATAGTCGACCGACGAGCTTCTCGTTCGCGAGATACATAAGCGGTGTGGCGGCCATCGACAGCGTGACTGCGAGAATCAATTGATCGGCCAGGGCAGCGGTCAGCAGCCCCTGGGTGACTCCAATTATGAACAGGACGAAGGCGAACTCGCCGCCTTGCGCGAGAACCGCTGACAGTGTCAATGCGCTCCGGTTCGTCATCTTGAACGCGCGCGCCAGCGGGAAAATGACTGCTGCTTTCACTGCAATCAGTCCGCCCGTCAATGCCAGAGTCAGGCCCGGTTGCTGCACCAGCAGGCCCAGTTTCGCGGACATTCCCACGGCCATGAAAAATAGTCCTAGCAGCAAACCTTTAAAAGGCTTGATGTCCGTCTCCAGCTGATGCCGGTACGGCGAGTCGGCGACCAGCATGCCGGCCAGAAACGCACCCAGGCCCATCGACAGGCCCAGCCATTCCATGATCAGTGCCGCGCCGATGACCAATAGCAGTGCCGCTGCCGTGAATATCTCCTGGATCTGCACTGATGCAACCCACCCGAGCAATGGGCGCAGCAGGTAACGGCCGCCGACGATGAAGCCGGCTACAACCAGAACCGTTTTTATGATCTGGTCCAGCGCCATGGAATCAATAGCGCTAATCTGGGTTGCGGCGAGCAGCGGCACGACGGCGATCAATGGGATGACGGCCAGATCCTGAAACAGCAGCACGCCAAATGCCGCGCGCCCGTGAACGGATTTCAGTTCCTTCTTTTCGGCCAGCATTTGCAATACGAATGCAGTGCTGGAAAGGGCCAGGCCGAAACCGATCAGCAGCGCGGCGGCCCAGTCCGCTAGCAGCCAGTAGGCAACCAGTGCCAACACACCGCCTGTGACCAACACCTGTAACCCCCCGCGTCCGAACACGGCCCTGCGCATCAACCACAGTCGCGATGGATGCAGCTCCAGCCCAATAATGAACAGCAGGAAGACGACGCCGATCTCGGCAAAATGCAGGATCTGCTGTGTGTCGGTGACAAACCGCAATCCCCACGGGCCAATCATCACACCGGCCAGCAGGTAGCCGAGAACTGAGCCGAAGCCGAGTTTGCGAGCCAGGACTACCGCGAAAACCGCGGCGGCGAGATAAGCGACAGCCTCTTGCAATGACATGGTTACCTCACTTGTTAAAGACAAAGAGACGACGCACACGACCGCGTTGCCTGATGTGATTATCTCCTGTCCGGATCAACTTTGTCGCCGCGGGAGTCGGAATGGCCGCCGAGCCCTTCTCGCCGATGCGGGCTGGGCCGGTTGAGCATTGATCCGGGCACCGCGGGACGGTGAGGCCGTGCTCAAACCCTTACGGTTCGCTCGGGCTCGGTTAAAATCGGCGAATGCATCGGCCCAAGACGGGTATTCGCGAATGGTTGAGGTGGCCGTCCCATGACAAAAAAATTTGAAAACATTCTCGAGACAGTCGGAAATACGCCCGTCGTGAAAATCGGCAAGCTGGCGCCTCCGGGAATCAATTTGTACGTCAAGATCGAGGCATTTAACCCGCTGGGTTCGGTCAAGGATCGACTGGCGCTAGGTGTCATCGAACACGCCGAGCAGACCGGGGAACTGTCACCCGGACAAACCGTTATCGAGGCAACCAGTGGCAACACCGGTATTGGCCTCGCGATGGTCTGTGCGCAGAAAGGGTACCCGCTGGTTGTGACAATGGCCGAAAGCTTCAGTATCGAGCGGCGCAGAATGATGCGATTTCTTGGCGCCAAGGTGGTATTGACGCCGGCGTCGGAGAAGGGCAGCGGCATGGTCGCCAAGGCCAAGGAACTGGCCGAAGCACATGGCTGGTTCCTGACCCGCCAGTTCGAAAACGAGGCCAACGCCGATATGCATTCCCGGACGACGGCCCCGGAAATTATCGCGGCATTCGACGGACAGCGCCTGGACTATTGGGTCACTGGCTATGGCACCGGCGGCACGTTGAAAGGCGTTGCACGGGTACTGAAGGAGCAACGGCCTGACGTTGCGATCGTCGTATGTGAGCCGGACAACTCGCCATTGATCGGTAGCGGCATTCCCCAGCCGAGCGACGGCAGCCATCCATACTTCCGCCCGCACCTGATGCAGGGCTGGACCCCGGATTTCATTCCGAAACTGGCCGCGGACACGGTCGCAATGGAACTGATCGATCAGGTCATCCCCATCGATGGCAATCATGCTATGCAGTGCGCGCGTGACTTGGCCCAGGTTGAAGGGATATTCGTCGGCACCTCATCCGGCGCGACCTTATCCGGTGGTTTAAAGGTAGCCGAGCAGGCACCAGAGGGCAGTACGATACTGTGCATGCTGCCTGATACCGGCGAACGTTACCTCAGTACGCCTCTGTTCGATGACATTCCGGAGGACATGACACCGGAAGAAATCGAAATATCCGAATCGACGCCGGGATACCATTTTGGCGCGCCACCGCCGCCGGCACCCGACAAGGCCGACGAGGAAAAGGACAAAGCGCCGGCAACCGTTACCCCGGAGGCCGCAGCGTTCGTAACCGAAACTGTTGGCGATTCCGAGCAGCCAGTGGTGTTGTTTGCGTTGGAGTGGTGCGAATTCTGCTGGTCGGTGCGCAAGATGTTTGCCAAGTTCGAAGTGCCGTACCGGTCCGTGGATCTCGACTCGGTCGCGTACCAGGAGGACAACTGGGGCGGACAAATACGCGAGGCCTTGAAAGCGCAGACCTCGATCCAAACAATTCCTCAGATATTTGTCGGTGGAGAGTTCGTTGGCGGCTGTACCGAGCTATTCGATGCCTGGAAAGAAGGACGCGTGCAGGAGCTGCTGAAAGAAAATCGGGTTGTTTACGACGAAAGCGTCGACCTCGACCCGTACTCGTTCCTGCCCAAGTGGTTGCATCCGCGGTAGACAGGACCGCTCTCAATTTTGATACCCAGAAGCTGTACGCGCTACCTCAGGACTCACTCTCGAATCAGGTCGGCCAGGCGCAAGCCGGCGATTTTGCAGACTTGCTCCAGGCTTTGTTGAATTTCCAGTTCGCGATCGGTTGACAGACGGCTGCTGCACGCCTTGATGATCGAAGCGGGAGTGTGTCCCCGAACGGCGATGATGAACGGGAAGCCAAACTTGGCTTCGTATTCATCGTTCAGCTCGGCCAGGACGCGGCGGTCTTCTTCACCGGCGGCGCCGAGGCCGGCGCCGGCCTGCTCCTCCCTCGAGTAGTCGCTCATGGACGCGACGATGCCAAGCCGTGGATGCGAGCGAAAAAGCGCCAGCGCCTGGTCCGAACCGGCGGCGCGCACGACCTGCTCCATCGCGTTCGCAAGGGCCGTCCGGTCGGCAAAGGGCTTCTGCTCCCAGGCGCGTTCGGCAACCCATGGGCTCTCTTCGTAGACCTGGCCGAAGACCTCGACAAACGTCGCCCGGTCCATGTTGTTGACTCGGGCCATGCTGAACGTCGTGGTCATGAATTAGCCGGGGAAGGATCGGGCGGGTGTTTGTCGATCCAGTGGCGCGCGATATCGATACGCCGGCAGTTCCACACGCGGTCGTGTTCCTGCACGTAATCAAGAAACCGCACCAGTCCGGCCAAGCGCCCGGGACGGCCGGCAAGCCGGCAATGTAGTCCGATGGACATCATTTTCGGCGACTCGTCACCTTCCCGGTACAGTGCGTCGAAGGCGTCCCGCAGGTAGGCGAAGAACTGATCCCCGGTGCCGAAGCCGTTCTGGGTCGCGAAGCGCATGTCGTTACAGTCGAGCGTGTAGGGAACTACGAGATGCTGCTTGCCGCTGACCATCTCCCAGTACGGTAGGTCATCGGCGTAGGAATCCGCGGCATAGAGAAAACCGCCGTGTTCCACGACGAGCCGCCGGGTGTTCGGGCTGTCCCGTCCGGTGTACCAGCCGAGCGGCTGTTCCCCGGTCATCTGCTTGATCGCCTCGACCGCGAGCCGGATGTGCTCCCTCTCGGTGGCCTCGTCCACGAACTGGTAATCGATCCAGCGCCAGCCGTGACAGGCGATCTCGTGCCCGGACGCTACCATCGCGGCTACCGCTTCCGGGTTCCGTTGCAGCGCCATGCCAACCCCGAACACGGTAACGTGTAGGTTTCGTTCGCCGAACAGGCGTAGCAGCCGCCAGACTCCGGCCCGGCTGCCATACTCGTACAGCGACTCCATGCTTCGATGGCGCACGCCGTCATAGGGAACCGCGCCGACGATGTCCGACAAAAAGGCCTCGGATTCCGAATCCCCATGCAGTACGCAACGTTCTGCACCTTCTTCGTAGTTGAGCACGATCTGCAGCGCTAAACGCGCGCTACCCGGCCAGTCGGCCGCTGGCGGTTTCGCGCCGTAACCAACCATATCCCTGGGATAATCAGTCGGGGGGGTGGAACTCATCAGCTACCGTCCATTATTTGGAAATAGCCAGGCAGAACGTTGGAACTCATCAGCTACCGTCCATTATAAGGAAATAGCCAGCCAGGAAGTTGGAACAAATGTGGAGGGGAGAAG
>JAUWKW010000156.1 GCA_030614035.1 Chromatiales bacterium
CGGAATCGACGTACTTGAACTGGGGCGCATAGTGGCACTGTCTCGGGGTGATAATACCGGGTCACATCGGATCCTGGAAAACCTCGGCATGAATCTAGAGTGGCGGAGGCCGTCAGGACCACATGGATTAGTGAAGTACGTTCTCTTAACGAGAATGTACACTTCTCCTGACAAAGTTGTTGGAACGGACCCCTAAAGTCCCGCGGCGTGTCGCGGCCATGTTGTGATAGGGCGCCGCCTAACAGCACGTTGAACGTCCAAGTTCACAATTTGCGAATGACGGATTTTGGCCGATTTTTGCCTATCGCACTGCAACATAGTCGTACTGTGCAGCGACTTTGTCTAAAACGCAGCGAACGACAAAAATCGCGCCAAAGCAGACATCGAAACGTGTATCTTGAAGGCCTGCTTTCGGTTGACCGGGTATGTCATCAGCTTCCCAATATCACTACTCATAGTAGCCACCTGATGTTCCGTATCGCCGACCTTGTGTTTCACCAACTAACTAGGGCAGGTTAAACCAGAGCGCTTCCGCGTCTACTGTTACGGCGAGTTGCAGCTTACTGCCGTCGTCTATAACAACCGCGTCACCAGCACCCAGCGATGCCGTTGCTGTATCAATTGCTCCGGAAACAATATGCAGCATGCCGGTGCGGCCTGTGCTGACAGACAGTAATTCGGTGTCCCCGGCGGTCAGTTGCAGCCGCTCCAGCGTTGCGTCCTGATTAATCAATAATGAGCCGTCACGCCCATCCGGCGAGGCGATGAGCTGGCGTTTAGTGTTAGTCGGGAACGCTTTCTCTGCATAGGTCGGGGTCAGACCCCTGGTGCCCGGCCAGATCCAGATCTGCAGAAACCGCAGCCTTTCGGTCGGTGACGGGTTGTACTCGCTGTGGGTGACGCCCGTGCCGGCTGTCATCACCTGAAAATCACCGGCTTCCAGTCGGGTGATGTTACCCAGGCTGTCTTTGTGTTCAATTGCACCTTCAAGGATGTAGCTGATGATCTCCACGTCCCGGTGTGAATGGGTCTCGAACCCCGTGCCGGGGGCGACTATGTCATCGTTAATGACGCGCAGCACCGACACACCTTTGTTATCCGGGTCGTAATAATCGGCAAACGAAAAAGTGTGTCGGCTGTCGAGCCAGCCATACTGGCTGCGGCCTCGGTCGTCGCTGCGAATGATGCGCATCAGGCTGCTGCCTTGTCGGCATTTTCGCGGCCATGAGGTGTTGAGTAATCGAGGTCCGGTCCGTGCGGGATGACACCCGTCGGATTAATGTGGGTATGACTGCCGTAGTAGTGCGCCTTCATGTAGTCGATGTCGACGGTCGTGGCAATACCCGGTACCTGGTAGAGATCTTTTACGTAGCCCCACAGGTTCGGGTAGTCGACCAGCCGGTGAATGTTGCACTTGAAGTGACCGACATACACTGGGTCGAAGCGCACCAGCGTGGTAAAGAGGCGCCAGTCTGCTTCGGTAATAGTGTCGCCCGTCAGGTACCGGCGCGTTGCGAGTCGTTCTTCAAGTTGGTTGAGTGCGTCGAACAGGGCAACGACCGCTTCATCATAGGCTTCCTGACTGCCTGCGAAGCCGGCGCGATATACGCCGTTGTTGATGTTGGGGTAGATGAATTCGTTCAGTTCATCAATCTCGGCACGCAATGCTTCCGGATAAAAATCACCAGGCAGGGCACCGATTTGATCGAAGGCGCTGTTCAGCATTCGCAGGATCTCAGACGATTCATTCGAGACGATGGTGTCGTTCTGCTTGTCCCACAATACCGGCACCGTCACCCGACCCGTAAATTCAGGATCCGCCTTCGTATACAGCTCATGCAGCCGGCTGACATGGTTGATGTCGTCCGCGATCACGCCCGGGCCTGCAGCGAAGGTCCAGCCCTCGGAGCCCATGAAAGAGTTCACCACGGACATGGAAATCATGTCCTCAAGGCCCTTCAGCTTACGCAAAATCATGGTGCGGTGGGCCCAGGGGCAGGCCAGCGATACGTAAAGATGATAGCGCCCGGCTTCGGCCTTAAACCCAGCTGCACCCGAGGGGCCGGCTGCGCCGTCTGCGGTGACCCAGTTGCGGAAGGAAGAGTCCTGCCGCTCGAAGCGGCCGTTATGTTTTTCGGTCTCATACCAGATGTCGTGCCAGATACCATCAACGAGTTTACCCATGATTATTTTCCTTAAGTCTCTATATATAAGTGTTTAGCTGGCGTTCCGGTTGTCGAGTGCCAGAGCACCCGGACCGTTTGCAACGAGGAACAGAAAGCCGCCTGCAATGGCGATGTTTTTCATAAACATGATGAATTGCGTCTGGTCACCGAGCTCGCCGTGGAACAGCACCGCCGTTACCAGGCTGAAGCCGGCCAGTGCCAGCGCGACCGGCCGGGTCTGTAAGCCGATGATGATTGCAACAGAGGCGCCGATCTCGAAGGCGATCACCAGCGGCAGGATTTCACCGGGCACGCCCATCGCCGCCATGTAGCCTTGCGTGGCCGCGTAGGCCGACACTTTGGAGATGCCGGAAAGCAGAAAAATGGCGGAGATCAGTACCCGACCGACGGTGTTGAAGTAGGGGGTAAGTGTTTGCATGTGCTTGCTCCTGAATAAGATGAGTAACGATGGGCTCATTCTGCGCATCCGAGCGGTTCATAAAAACAGGACTTTCGATAAATGATTGTTCGTGTAATATGAACAATAATGAACCGCCTGCTGGAAATGGAGATCTTCGCTACGGTGGCCGACGCCGGCAGTATCAGTGGGGCTGCCGAACGGCTGGATATGGCCAAATCGGCCGTCAGCAAACGGCTGGCCGATCTCGAAACGCGGCTCGGCGTGAGCCTGATGACCCGCACGACGCGGCGCTTGGCTCTCACGGACGCGGGGGCTGAATTCTATAAACGCAGCACGGCCATTCTCGCCGAGGTAGCCGCCGCAGAAGCGGGCGTGACCGAGGCGGATGCTGAACTCTCGGGCCCTATCCGCATCGCCGCGCCGCTATCGTTTGGCTTGCAGCATCTGGGCCCGGTGCTTGTTAAGTTCATGCAGCGTCATCCGGCCGTCAACGTGACGGTGGACCTTAATGACCGCCAGGTTGATCTCGTCGCCGAAGGTTTTGATCTCGGCATTCGCATCGCGAAGCTAGGCGACTCGACGCTGGTTGCTCGCAAGCTGACACCCGTGCGTGTACTCGTCTGCGCAAGTCCCGCTTACTGGGCAGCAAACGGTCGGCCAAAGGAACCTGCCGACCTTAAAAATCTGCTTGCCCTGCGCTACACACTGGCTGCGCAACGCAACTGGACTTATACAGCACCGGATGGCACACGCGGGTCCGTCACCGTACCAACGCGGCATGCAGCCAACAACGGTGCCTTTCTTCGTGATGCAGCAGTCGCTGGACTCGCTATGGTGCGCCTGCCTGCATTCATCGTGCACGAACAGCTCACGGCTCGGGAACTGGAGCCGGTACTGCTCGATTACCGCTGGAACGACATTCATGCTTGGGCCGTTTATCCGCAAACCCGCCGGTTGCCGGCCCGCGTGCGCGCACTGATTGATTATCTGACCGAAGTCTTTGGCGAGACGCCGTATTGGGAAGCATGTTTGCCCGTCGCGTCCAAGTAAGTTATCGAGTTACTATCGGTACTGATGATGAATAGAATCGCCCGCTGTGCAGGGTTTAAACGTAACTTTTTCAGCCAGCCTCCTTTCGCCTTGAACCCACGCATCATCGCCCCGTACCTCAAGGCTGTAACGTGTAATCGTCCCGACCCCTACTATCAGCTCCCCAACCTGACGACAGCAGTCATTAGAACATCGGTCGTTGGCCGCGGTTAGCTAATTGGGCGTTGTCCCCAAACGGCAATCCCTGCCCCTGCAAGTGCCCAGAAAGTCGGATCATCGAGTAGCGTCAGGGCGGCATCGAGTTGCTCGGCACTTAGCGTCCCAGAAGGCCCGGTAACCGTGTCGCGTATCTGATTAGCGCTAAGCGCAAAAAACTTGGCCCATGGAGACCCACCGCGAAGAACAAATTGATCGCCGCTAGCGCTTACCTCGGCGAGGTTCTGATTTGCCACTAAAGCGGGAAGGCCGCGAGCCCAAAAGCAATCACCTCCAGATGCCGCCACTACGGCCCTTGTCAGCCCGGTCATGAAGTCTGTGTAAATCTGGATTGTAGAGGTACGAATCGGGAAGAAGTCTACTTCCTCCAGTAGGATCCATCCCCCTGGGCGCAAGGCGGCAACCATGCGAGCGATAGCGCCTTCGGGGTCGGGCAGATGGTGTAAGAGCCAACGAGCATGCACGAGATCAAATTGTCTCTCCGGCAAATCTTCTTCGGTGATGTCGGGACGACGGACCTCTAGCCTAGAGTTGCCGATCTCCTCAAGAAATCTGGGTTCAATATCGGTGGCCATCACGTGTCCGGTGGGTCGAGCTTGATCACTGAGCCATCGAGTCAGTGTACCGCCGCCTCCCCCCACTTCCAAGCTCCGCCACCCGTCACCCACTCCTAACGCGGATAGCCT